>CAZKHC010000035.1:0-2587 GCA_964552135.1 uncultured Algimonas sp.
TGAGTAAGTTCGCGCTCTGCGGCGTCGCGCCGAGCGGCTTGATCCGCCGTTTTTCGTGTTAGCTCATTGAAATCGGTATCCAGCGCATTTCGCGTTTTTAGAGCCTCCGTCGCTGCATCGCTCGCTGCATCTAATGCAGCCGAAATGTCTTTCAGGGCCGAAAGCTGTGCATGTTCTGCGGCCAGTCGTTCTTCGGCTTTTGCCGCGTCGCTCACGACATCCTGTTCATGCTCAAGGTCGGAGGCAATGTCGACGAGCTGCGCTTCTAACTTACGAACTTCTGATTTGGCCGTTTCTTCGTCCGATTCTAGCGCCTCTTTCGCTGCGTTTAGTCGTGCCAATAAGGCCGCCGCAATAAGCTGCTCTTCACGTTTTGGTTCTAGAAGGCCCGAAAGTTCATCAGCGCGGCGCATAGATTCGGACGCTTCCAGTTGAGTGGCCCCAACCGCTTTTTCGCGCTCCTGCAGATCTGCCTGCGCATTTTCCAATGTGTTAAGTGCAGATTGCCAGCGCTTTAGCCAGAGCAAAGCTTTATACTCATGAATTTCGCCAGCTAGACGCTTATAGCGCGCGGCTTGGCGAGATTGACGGCGAAGCGAGAGAAGCTGGCTTTCAATTTGGCCGACAATATCTTCGAGACGATCAAGATTATTCTCTGCAGCCCGTAGTCGAAGCTCAGCTTCATGTCGACGAGAATGCAATCCAGAAATCCCAGCTGCTTCTTCGAGAATTCGGCGGCGGTTACTCGGTTTGGCTGCAATCAATTCAGAGATTTGCCCCTGACGAACAAGTGCCGGTGAGTTTGCGCCCGTCGAGGCGTCGGCAAATAAGAGCTGCACATCTTTGGCCCGGACAGTTTTGCCATTGATCTTATATTTAGAACCTTTTGACTTTTCGATGATGCGCATGATTTCAAGCTCGTCGACGTCATTAAAGGCCGGCGGGGCAATGCGTGCGCTATTATCGACAGTCAGTGTGACATGGGCTTGGTTGCGGCCCGGCCGTGTCTTGGTGCCATTGAAAATGACATCTTCCATCGCAGAGCCGCGCATAGCTTTGGCAGAATTTGCGCCCATGATCCAGCGGAGGGCTTCGAGGAGGTTGGATTTTCCGCAGCCATTAGGGCCGACAATTCCCGTCAGTCCAGATTCAATCAGGAACTCTGTTGGCTCGACAAATGACTTAAAGCCCGTAAGCTTGATCGAATTGAAGACGAGCGAGCCCATAACTTATTTCGCGTCGGCTTTCTCAGGAACCGGTTCGCCAAGTAGGTTCGCGATGGCCGTTTGGACGGATTCCAAATCATTCTCTGTTCGTTTGCCATTTACGAAAACGGTTGGCGTGCCAGCAACACCTTGATCTCTACCAAGTTGGATAAAAGCATCATAGCGATTTTTTACATCGGCATCGCTCAGGCAAGAGATGAATTCATCTTCGGAAAGACCAGAAGCTTTCGCGAGGCTCACATATGCTTGGCGCAATCCATTTGGACGGCTGCCCATTTCAAAAATTTGCGACTGCCTATCAAATTGCAGTTTTACATTTTTATGGAACTTATTGCGATCCGCGCAGAGCGCAAGTTTGTGCCCCGCATCTGCCATTTGAGGGGACCCGGCTGGGAAAGGACGAAAGACATATTTGACTTTGCCTGTGTCAACATAGCGGGATTTGATATCTGGATAAACGTTGCGATGCCAATGAGCACAGGCTCCGCAAGCGACAGACGCATATTCCACCAGGGTAACCGGCGCATTCGCATCTCCAAGGATGTAATCATCGGCGACAGTATACTCTCCGGCCGAGCCGTTAACTGTCGTTGAGGATTCTTCTCCGCCCTGACAGGCGGTAAGTGCGAGAGTGGCCCCCGCGAGTAGAAGTACAAAACGTCTCGAAATCGAATCAATAGGTGTCATGGGGGTAATCCTTGAGATTTAGCAGAAATTAGCAAGGGGGGACTTCAACTGTCCTAAGGATAGCTGTGGAGCAATAATGACGCTTTGAAAAGCGAATTACTCTTGGTTATGTTCCGTGTTTGGCTCTGAAGGCTTACGGCCTGCCGGCACGACCGAGAGACCTTTTTCATCCATATCATTAATGAGGGCAATCAAGCTTTTGGCGTCTTGAGGGCCTTTATAAGTTTCTCCATTTATGAGAAATGCTGGAACGCCTTTGACCTCAGCCAGTTTTGCACGGTTAATACTATCGGCAATATGCGCGCTAATATCGGGGTTTTTTAGACATGTGGTGATGGCGTCATTGGTTTCCATACCGGCTAATTTGGCAATTTCAGTAAATACCTCTGGTGCTCGACCTTCCTTTGCGGCGTTAAAAATCGCTTTTTGGTTTTGCATCTGATATTCTATAATACTCATATACCCTTCCGTCGGCGCGCACTCGGCTAAACGAAAGCCAATCTCTGATAATTCGTGGGGTGGTGTTGGGAAGGGGCGAAAAACAACACGCAGTTTTTCGGTTTCTACTAACTCTGTTTTTACGACTGGCCATTCTTCAGAAAACCACTGCGCGCAATGCGGACAGGTGACTGACGCCCAAACAATCAGTGTTATCGCTGCTTTTTCGCTGCCAA
>CAZKHC010000035.1:2687-16302 GCA_964552135.1 uncultured Algimonas sp.
AGAAATTTGAAAGACTTCATTCGATTAAGGTCCCTTAGATAGGATTTGGCGCCCCATCTTTTCCAGTGCCCGTTTCAGCCTTTCATTTTTAATGTCTGAAAGACCTTCGCGAAGTTCAGTTTCTTGGCGCGGAGCTAGCCCTTTTTGGGGCTTGGTTCGTGCGGGAATCGTCATACGCGATTGGACCACCTTAATTCGGCTAACATGACTGGAACCTAAATGGGCGTTAAGGCGCTCAATTATAGGGCCCGATTGCGCTAAAATGAGAGATGCTGCAGGTCCCGGCGCCGATATAATCAGAGTTCTGCCATTTCGTCCGCCCAAAAATCGAACAGGGGAGGATATTTTAGACCAGCGCGGGCCCATAATTTCAGGCCAGATTTTCTCTAAGGACAGTGCGGAGCGGCCACCTCCGTGTTTTTTTGCGAGAGGACGCATGATTTTTGAGACGGCTAGACCAGCATTTGGCGCCGCACGATATTGCGGTCGTCCTCGCTGGGTTTCAATCCACTGGCCCACGAGCTGGCGTTTATTTCGCTCTATTTCTGACATTCGGAGGACTGTTCACTATTGCAGCCATGACGTAAAGCGGACAAAGCGCGACAATGCATCACATATCTCAAATGCGAAATAAATTGCTGGATTGGTATGATGAACAAGGTCGATGCCTGCCGTGGCGCATACGTCCAGAGGACCGCGCGCGGGGTATTATACCGGATCCATATGCGATTTGGCTCTCAGAAGTCATGAGTCAACAAACGACTTTGGCCCACGCAACGCCCTATTGGGGAAAATTCTTAGAAAAATACCCAACGGTTTCCGATCTTGCCAATGCAGATCGTGAGCTTGTCCTGTCGATGTGGGCAGGACTTGGCTATTACGCTCGGGCCCGCAATTTACATAAATGCGCGGGCGTTGTCCGAGATGCTTATCACGGTATATTCCCAAAAGACGAAAAAACCCTCCTTACGTTGCCAGGCATCGGCCCTTATACGGCGGCCACTATTGCTGCCATATGTGCTGATGAAGCGACAAATATCGTTGATGGGAATGTTGAACGCGTCATCAGCCGTATTTTTGCGTTTGAAGATCAATTACCAAAAGGCCGAAAGGCCTTGCGAGCGTTGGCTGGCACATTAGTCCGGCCATATCGCCCCGGGGATTATGGTCAAGCCTTAATGGATTTGGGCGCCACAATTTGCTTACCAAAAAATCCGTCTTGCAAGCTTTGCCCATGGTCTGAGTGGTGCGCTGCTCATGCGGCGGGCGAGGAAGTCAGATATCCGCGCAAAGCCAAAAAACAGCCGGCGCCAATTCGCTACGGCTATGCCTATCTCCTGCAATCAGAGGATTATTTCCTCGTGGAGCAGCGCCCCGATAAAGGTCTTTTGGGCGGAATGCTCGGATTGCCAACAAGCGATTGGGGCGAAAAACCAACAGATCATCGCGCTGCGCCTCAGCCGGAAAACGGGAATCGAAACTGGCAAAATATGGGCGAAATAAAACATGTCTTCACCCATTTTGAACTCAGGCTGGACGTGTTCTTGGCTGAAATATCAGATCGGCGAACGGGTGAATGGCGCCAAGATATCACGGTTTTGCCAACCGTGTTCAAAAAATGCGCGAAACTTGCGCGTAAAAAAACCGGGCCCCATGAGCCCGGTTGATTGTCTTAAACCGTCGTCAGGCTTATTTATAATTGCCTTCAAGGCCAAAGTGCTTTGTCAGCAGATAATAGACCACCGCGCGGTACTTGCTGGGATTTGAACTCCCATATTTTTCCATGACAGATGCGATTGCGCCGTCAAGATCTTGGCTAGCAGATAGGCCATGCTTCTTGATCAGGAAGTTATTCTTCACTGTATCGAGCTCCGCCTGGTCTGAACCAGCGACAGTGGATGCATCACGATTATAGATAGATGGGCCGCAACCGATTGTGACCTTACGTAAAAGGTCCATATCTGGTGTTACCCCAATCTTGTTTTTCAAGTCGTCGGCATATTTTTCGATCAATGCGTCACGTTTGCTCATATTCTTCTCCTAGGTTCCCCAAATTTAGAAAAACCCGAGCGGCAGCTCGGGCCTACAGTCGTGGTATGGTTAATTGCACTTAAACGCAAGGTGAACAATGACCTTCGTTTTACAGTACATGTCTCTGCTAAGATTAGCCCAAAGAAGCATTGGCCATTTCTGCTCGAACTTCCGCTCGAATAGTATCAATCGGCTGCAGCCCTTTAGGGCCTTGAAGATGCCAAAATGTCCATCCATTACAAGAGGGCGCATTGGTCAATAACGCCCCCAATTTATGAATAGAGCCGCTTTGTTTTCCGGATTCTAGGCTGCCATCTGCGCGGACTGTTGCGGATAATATTCCGTTCTTTGAGAAGACTTTAGCCCCGATTTTGACTAGCCCGCGTTCAACCAAATTTCCAAAAGGGACTTTGGGTTCAGATCGTTTCGACTTGGTAACGGCAATCGTGGCGCCCTCCTCTATGCTTGCAATTCTGCGGCTAGCGTGAATGATATACTCTTCTTCGCGCTCGAAACCGATGAATTTACGGCCCAACTTTTTCGCAACGGCACCTGTTGTGCCTGTCCCGAAGAAGGGGTCGACAATCACGTCGCCAGGATTGGTTGTCGCGAGGATGACGCGGTGCAGCAGGCTTTCTGGCTTCTGGGTTGGGTGTGCCTTTTTTCCTTCGCCGTTTTTCAATCTTTCTCGGCCTGTACATATAGGAAGTGTCCAATCTGAACGCATTTGTACACCTTCATTGAGCATTTTCATGGCATCATAATGGAATGTTGGCTTGGCGCTTTCAGATTTACTTGCCCAGATGAGTGTTTCATGCGCATTTGTAAAACGGGTTCCGCGGAAATTTGGCATTGGGTTTGTCTTGCGCCAAATCACGTCATTGAGTATCCAAAATTGTTGGTCTTGGAGAACCGTTCCGACTCGGAAGATGTTGTGATAGCTGCCCATCACCCAAATCGCGCCATTTGGTTTTAGGATTCTACGCGCCGCCGCCATCCATTCTTGCGTAAACAAGTCATAGGCGTCCATCGTATCATATTGATCCCAAGCCTCGGTTACGCCGTCTACGTGGGAGTTGTCGGGACGAGACAAGTCGCCGCCTAGCTGTAGGTTATAAGGCGGGTCCGCGAAAACGAGGTCGACGCTTTCTGCGGGCAGGGCGTTCATATTGGCAATACAATCGCCCTGGATAATCTGGTTTAACGGCATTTCATCAAGGGTCATCTCCGCATGCGGATCTCGTGGTTCCGGCGGGTTAGGATTTGTAATGACCTTGAAACGGTTTTTTGTTTTTTCTTGCACAATAATCGCTTTCGCAAAGGGGGATTTCGTTGTTTCCCATGCTTGCTCACTGATTCGTCCTAATAGGCAGTAAATAATTGATTTAATTGATTAATTAAGGTTTTGGTAATAGGCGTTAATATCCAAAGCCATTCTGTTAGGACCTGTTAACGAGGCGTGAATAAATCACCTCGGATTGATCGAATGTGAGACAAATATCCAAATTAGGACGCGCTTTCTAATTTTCGCTCTTAAGTCGGTTTCATCGATTAACTGGTAGGATATCCTACCTTCACATTTTATGGAGCTCACCATGGCAAAGGCCAAAACAACAAAGAAAACTAAGACAGCAATCAAGTCGGCAAAGACGGTCGAAACGAAAACAACATCTACGCTCCGTAAGGGGGCGTTGGCTTATCTCGGACTTTATGGTTTTGCGGCTGAACGCGCGACTAAGCGTGCGGAGCAAGTCAAAGCGTTTTATGCGGAAGCAAAAGACGGATTATTCGAAGATCTAGTTGCTCGCGGCGAGAAGGTTGAAGAGCTGGCTCTCGGAACCGCCAAGATTGCGCAAAAGCGCGCATTCGACACGTTTGGAACAACAGCGGATAAGGTGAAAGCAGTCGTTCCATTCGGCGCAAATGATCGCGTTGAAGAATTGGAATCTGAAGTCGAAGCTTTGACGAAGAAAATTGCCGCGCTTTCCAAAAAGGCTGCATCTTCTCGCAAAAGCACAGCGACCCAAAAGGCAGCAATGGCGACAGAGAAGACAGTCACAAAAGCGGCTTAAAGATGCATATTTCGACGGGTTAGGTATTCTTCCCCCAAAATTCGGTAACTTCCCATCTTGACCGATAACTAAGCTCAGTCGGAATTTACGGCGTCTGTTTTATTGCAGGCGCCGTTTTACTTATTAGAGTACCGCCGGACTAGACTCACCGTAACAAGTTACCTAATCAAATAGATTAAAAATAAGAGGTAAAATTTCGAGCATGCCTAATAAACAAGAGAAAATTGGCCAAAAAGCCGCTGAGTCGACGACTGCAATTAATGGATTGGTTGGGTTTAGGCGGTCGGAAATTGTCAAGAGTTTCGGTCTTATGGCTGGATATGCAGCGAAGCAGCCAAGACCTTTTGCCAAACATCTCAAGAATTATGCAGGTGAAATGATTGCGATTGCAAAAGGGACCTCCGAACTTGAACCCAATAAGAGAGATCGCCGCTTTAAAGATGAAGCGTGGCAGAAAAGCCCGTTTTACAAACGCAGCATGCAAGCTTGGCTTGCGATGCAAAAAGAACTCAATGGGTGGATCGCAGACTCGGGTATGCATCCAGCCGATCAATCTCGAGCAAAATTCGTCACAGATTTGATAGTTGACGCTTTGGCACCGTCCAACTCTTTGATTGGCAATCCAACGGCCATGAAGCGATTATTTGAAACCAACGGGGCGAGCCTCGTAAAGGGTCTACAAAATGCGTATAATGATCTGACAAAGAACGGCGGCCTGCCGAGTCAGGTTGATGGACGGCCTTTCAAAGTTGGCGAAAACCTCGCTGTGTCACCAGGCGCTGTGGTTTTTCAGACCGAAATGTTAGAGGTCATCCAATATTCGCCGAAAACGGAGCAGGTTTATAAAGTTCCGCTTATGATCATCCCGCCGCAGATCAATAAATTTTATGCGACGGATCTTGCACCAGATAAGTCAATGGTCCGGTTTATGACAAAAATGGGCTATCAGGTCTTTGCTGTTTCTTGGCGCAATCCAACCCGGCAAAATGCGCACTGGGGCCTTGAGAGCTATGTGGAAGCTTTATTTCAAGCTTCGGATGCCGTTCGCAAAATTTCGAGGTCCCCACGGCTAAACGTAACTGGCGCCTGTTCGGGCGGCATTACCTTAGCATTATTTCTTTCTGAGCTTGCAGCGCGGGGTGACAATCGGATTAACTGTTACACGCTTATGGTGTCGGTTCTGGATGCAAAAAAAGTCGATAGTGATGTTGGTCTATTTGTAACTGACACCGCAATTGAACAGGCCCGTAGACATTCAAAAAAGAAGGGCGTTTTGGCGGGCGAAGAGTTGGGCAGAGCTTTCGCGTGGATGCGGCCAAATGATTTGATTTGGAATTATGTCGTCAATAATTATTTGCTCGGGCAAGATCCGCCTCCGTTTGACGTATTATATTGGAATAATGATACGACAAACTTGCCGGCTCAACTCCACAGCGACTATCTTGATATTTTCCAAGATCGACGTTTCCGAAAAGATAAGGACATTGTCTTTATGGACCACATTGTCGACCTTGAAGCCGTCACCCAAGATGGGTTTATGGTCGCTGGCATAACAGACCATATTACGCCCTGGATGGCGTGCTATCGTAATATTCGGCTGTTCGGCGGAGAGATAGATTTTATATTGTCCAACTCGGGCCATTTGCAATCCTTGCTGAACCCGCCTGGGAACCCAAAAGCGAAATATTTCACGAATATGGAACATCCGCCCAGGGCAACGAAATGGTTGGAAGGCGCGGATACCGTCAATGAAAGCTGGTGGTTGCGATGGAATGATTGGCTCTCCATTCGCTCCGGAGAGATGAAAAATGCGCCAAAATCGGTAGGAAATAAAGCCTTTCCCCCATTGTCAAAGGCTCCTGGTGAGTACGTATTTACCTAATCTCATCACATCTAATTTACAGTGGCAGACCTTGGAAAATATTAGCCGAAGACTCATGTAAAGGCTGACGCCTGATTACGGTTTATCAAGCCGTAATCAGATCATAGCGGACTAATGAAAGGCAAAATTATGCCTCATACACTCAAGGCCATTGATGGTCATGACGAGCCTATTGAAAATCATTCCTTACCTAGGATATTTTTTTCAAAGATTGGCAACCAGAAACTCCGCACGGCTATTTGGTCAGGCGTAGATAAAGGACATGGTAAGCGAACCCCGCTATTATTCTTTAATGGTATCGGCGCAAATCTCGAGATCGCACAAGCTTTTGCAGATACGTTCACAGGACGGGATATCATTACATTTGATATGCCGGGCGTCGGTGGATCACCTGATCCAACAGTGCCATATCGTCCGTGGTGGGTCGCCAAAGCCGCAAAGCAAATTTTGAAAGAGAATGGCTATAGTTTGGTTGATGTTTTAGGCGTCAGTTGGGGCGGCGGTCCGGCGCAACAATTCGCTTGGCAAAATAAGGAAATGACGAAACGTTTGGTTTTATGCGCGACCACGACAGGGGTAACAATGGTACCCGGCAACCCCAAAGCCCTCTCGAAGATGATGAGCCCAAAGCGCTATATTGATAAAGACTTTCTCGCGAAAAATTTCGAAACCCTATATGGGGATGTGGCCGAGGCGTCAGAAGAATTTTCGATTAATATGATGCCGCCTTCCATGAAAGGATATCTCTATCAATTAATGGCGATGGCCGGATATTCGACGATTCCATTTATTCGTGGGATTAAAGCGAAATCGCTCGTCATCATGGGCGAGAATGATCATATTGTTCCCGTATTAAATGGTAAGATTTTGAAGAAACTTCTGCCACGAGCAAAGTTACGCGTGATAGAGGGGGCAGGGCATTTATTTCTTCTGACCCGGAGAGACGAGACAATTCAAATTATTCGAAACTTTTTTCTCGAACCTGAAGTCGCTATGCCGCATAAGGAAAGCGTTCAACTTCCATCCGTTGAGGAAAGTTACGCCAACTATAAAGCTAAGCGCGCGAGATAAATCATGGCCAATAAGCCCGAAGATAAAGATGCTATTCGTAAAATATGGCTCGCTGGAATAGGCGCATATGGGCGTGCGTTTTCCGACGCTAAAGGTGCTGTCGAAAGTTTGTCGGGGAAATCTTCCGAAATCTTTGAAGAGCTCGTTCAGAAGGGCGAAATGCTTGAAGCTGTCGGAAAATATAAGGCGAGTGAATTGGTCGGAAAAGGTAAAGCCGCCGTCCCAGATTTTGATATTGATGATCGGATTGCTAAAATGCGGGCGCGCTTGTCAGGTGTAGCAGATAAATCCGATGAAGGTCTCGCGGCCCGGGTTGATGAGATAGAGGCAAAATTAGACGCAATTTTGGAGCGGCTTGATATTGACAATCCTGGCTCGGAGAAAAGTAAAGCGCCGGTTAAAAAGAAAGCCGCTACGGCAAATACATCCACAAAGAAAACCGCAAAACCTCCTTCTAAGAAAAAAATGACAACTCAGCGAACGCCCAAAGCAAAGGCAGCTAAGAAACCGTCAGCAACCAAAAAATCTTCAACCAAAAAGACAAAGAAAAAGTCGTCCTGATTGGCCCCGCGCTCGAAAACCAAGGCTAAAATCCTAGCGACGGCGCTTGCACTTTTTAACAATGAAGGTGAAGCTCAAGTTTCAGCTGTTGATATTGCTTCAGTCATGGGGATTTCACCTGGCAATCTATATTACCATTATAAGGGCAAAGACCAAATCATTGCTGCCCTGTTTGAAGACTTTGACGCGGAAATTCGGCAGGTCTTATCTGCGCCGTTAAAGGATCCGCTCGCGATCGAGGATAATTGGATATATCTATATATTATCTTTGAAGAGATATTTGATTTCCGATTTTTCTACCGTAATCAAGGCGAATTACTTCAGCGCATTCCTAATTTACGTGGATCTTTTTCTAGGATTTTGGCGCTCAAAGAACGTGCCGTCTATTCAATGCTCTCCACATTGGATAATTTCAATAAGTTGAGTTTCGAAGAAGGCGAAAAAGGGGCTTTGGCCGGACGGCTCGCACAACATTTTACATTCTGGCTCCAATATCATGATTTGCGCTTTGGCACGGCTCCAGAAAAGCGTCTTATCGATCACGGCGTATTCATGACTCTCATTCAAATCACGCCCTATTGGAAAGGTGGAGAAGGGTATGCCGAACTCTTGAGTGAGTTCGCCAGCGATAAATTTGATTAGCTATGCTCTCACCAATTAATCCGGCCCGCTTGAAAAGTAAGAATGGGTCAGACTTTAGCCATTTCTTGGACAAATATATGGATTGGCTTACCTGATTTCGTATTGTTACCCAGAACGGATGGGGCGATGCGATCTATATCCATTTCGCCGCCAAATGAGGTCATGCAGCTATCGCCTGATATAGCTTCGCAAACTGTCACATTCAATATCCCAGTGCCGTCGGATGTTGATTTGAAACTCAGTTCAATGATCATTCTGGTCCCGTCTCTATCCCGAAGATTAACTTGCTGCGTCGGTTGTGACTCGCTCACGCCAATTCCGAAGGCCGCATTATCTATTGCACCGTGAACCATGTATGTCGGAGATGAGACTTCCGCTCTTTGATGTCCTTGATTATGAATGTGCATTGGAATCAAAGTGAGTCCGTGACCAATCAGTGCCGCAAAAACGAGACCGACGGCTATTTTCCACTTCGGTAATCGCCTTTTTGTGCTGGCTGCATTTAGCGCCATGTATTTTTCGACAAGACCTCTGAGTAACCCGCTCAGGCTTTCGCCTTCTTGTTTTGCAAGATGGGCAAGCGCTTGTTTCTCTTCACGTGAGACTCTGATTTCGACTTTTTCTGTTCGTTTCATTATGGTGGCCTTTTTGATTTGATGTAAGGCTGACCGTTGAAATTGCGGGGTTCAAGTCATTTCGTGTCAGGACGACATTTGTTTCGTGTCATGACATAGATATTTCTAGCTGCGAATACCAAAGCTGGGAAAGCTGGGAGTGCCGTAAATTGTACAGTGGCTTCCCATTGCTCCGACTCACTCGCGAGGCTAAGGGCTTCCTTACGACTTAACGCCAGTTTGGAGACTCACTATGGCACGCGCGAAAATCGCCCTTATCGGCGCCGGTATGATCGGCGGAACTTTAGCCCACATCGCGGCTCGTGAAGAGCTGGGGGACATCGTCCTTTTTGATATTTTTGAAGGTACAGCAAAGGGTAAGGCTCTCGACCTCTCTGAAGCGGCGCCTGTTTTCGGTAAAGATTCCAAAATCCGCGGAACAAATGATTATGCAGAAATTGCGGGCGCTGATGTTTGCATCATCACGGCGGGCTTTCCCCGGAAGCCAGGAATGGACCGATCAGAGTTGATTGGTAAAAATCTTGGCGTGATCAAACAAGTCGCCGAGGGCATCAAAGAATATGCACCAAAGGCATTTGTAATCTGTATTACAAATCCACTGGATGCGATGGTTTGGGCACTACAGAAATTCTCTGGCCTTCCGCCGCGCAAAGTCGTTGGTATGGCGGGCGTTTTGGATAGCGCCCGTTTCCGCTATTTCCTAGCAGATGAGTTTAAATGTTCCGTCGAAGATGTCCATGCTTCTGTCTTAGGCGGCCATGGCGATACAATGGTGCCGCTTACGCGTTATTCGACAGTCAATGGTGTGCCGCTCCCGGATCTCATAAAAATGAAATGGACAACACAAGAGCGAGTCGACGCCATTGTGGAGCGCACACGTAAAGGCGGGGGTGAAATCGTTGGTTTGCTGGGCAATGGTTCAGCATTTTACGCACCTGCCGAAAGTGCGATTGAAATGGCGACGTCCTATTTGCGTGACAAGAAGCGCATTTTGCCATGTGCCGTGCGGCTCGCTGGCCAAATCGCCGGTGTTCGCGGTCTATATGTCGGTGCGCCTGCGATGATTGGTGCCCGCGGCGTTGAGAAAATCATGAATATTCGCTTGAAGGCGAATGAGCGCGAAATGTTCATGACGTCTGTCGCGGCCGTCGAAAAAATCATGGCAGACTGTCAGGAAATGGAACCGAGCCTTCGTGATGACGATGCGCCTAAGAAGTCCTTTCCTAAGGCAAAAGCTAAGCCAAAGCCGAAAGTCCTTTATACAGATGGTCCAACTGACGGCGATCCTGATGACCTCAAGAAGATCAACGGTATCGGACCGAAGTTTGAAGGTGATTTGAATAAAAAGGGCGTTTATTATTATCGCCAGATTGCTGCTTGGAAAGCCAAAGATATCGAAATGATTGATAAGATTATCGATTCTTTCCCAGGTCGTATTCAACGCGACGAGTGGGTTAAGCAAGCGAGCAAGCTTGCTAAGGGCTAAGTTAGAATCGAGAGTTTAATTCTATATGCGGGCCCTATCGGGCCCGTTTTTTATTGGGAAATTGGACGTCCAGATGAAAAATATCCTTGAAACTCCGCGCCTCATCTTGCGCGAAATTGATATCGAAGCCGATCTTGATGCTTGGACTGATATGATGAGCGATGAAGAGACGGTGCGCTATATTGGCGGGCAAGTGCTAGACCGTGCGGGAGCATGGCGGCAAATGGCAACCTTCATCGGGCATCAACAGGTGCGAGGCTATGGTTTTTGGTCTGTGATTGAAAAATCGAGCGGAAAATTTATCGGCCGCGTTGGTCCGTGGAACCCTGAAGGCTGGCCAGAGCCGGAAGTCGGCTGGACCATCCATCGTGATTTTACGCGGCGAGGCTATGCAAAAGAGGCGGGCGCGGCCTGCGTTGAATATTGTTTCAATTCGCTGGGCTGGGATCGGATTATTCATGTTATCGCAAAGGATAATATTGGATCTATTAAAACGGCGGAAGCAATTGGGTCTGAGCGACTGTATAAGATTGGAAATTTGCCGCCGTTTGGCGAGGTCGAATGCTGGGCTTACGGGCAGGTGAAGGGTTCGTGAAATTTTGGCGAGTTAAGCTCCCTCGCTAGGCGACCGGATTGTGGAGATTGTCAATTTGCGCTATATTTCAGACGTTATTCACTCTTATATTTTGACAGGACTCGTCATGCGGAAAATTATTTTCAGCCTTTTCCTAAGCGGCGCTTTATTAGGCAGCTTCGCGACCGCAGCGGAAAATGACGGAACGTCGGCTGAGCCCGCTGAGGTCGTCGCAGTGAAAAAGTCGGATTTTCTGCAAAGCCAACGCGTTATGTTTAACACAGCGGATAAGGACTTTGATGGGCGGGTTTCTCAAGACGAGATTAATCTCTTAAATGATGCGCAAAATAGGCCGAAATATTTGAAGGCTTTTAGAGATTTAGACGCCAATAATAATGGTTTCTTATCATTGCGTGAAATTGAAGCGAAGCACCAGGAGTTCGCCGAGAATAAGATTGTTCGGCATAAGAACATTAAGTCCCAGCTTCTTACGCGTTACGACAAAGATGGAGACGGCAATATAACCTCAAGGGAGTTAGAGGCTTATTTTGAAAAGAGCGCAGAAAAATCTATCGCTGCAACGGTTAAGTCTGCCGAAGCGGATTTAAAAGGAAAAGATTCAGATGGGAGTGGTTCCGTTTCTTTGGAGGAATACTTATCAAGTAAAACCGTCGCCGGCATTCAGAAATCGCGGCAAGCCCAACTCAAAGGTGAATATATAAGACGCGATAAGAACGGTGATAGGCTTATCACGAGAACTGAAAGTGAAGCATATATCCTGCGCTTGTTTGAAGTTTTAGATAAAAATAAGGATGGCCAATTATCGGCGTCCGAGCAAAACAGTCGCGCATATAAATCTGCTAAGGCGCTTAGTCTAAGGCCAATCTTTATTTCCTATGATTTGGTTCGGGCGCCTGTCGGAGATCGTTCAAATTTTGGGACGTCAATCGTCACAGTGCGTCAATAGTTTCGGGTCGGTGATTTGTCGAATCTGAACGACTACTTTCTTTCGTACCGACACTTAATGAGATGCCAAATTTGAACCTATTTTTCGGAAAATGTGGGACTTCGCTTAATTTTAGAGTTATTGTGCCAATAGTCGCCCAATTAAAGGCGAACTGCCCGGTTGCGGTCTATTTTCTGGGCGTTATAAGACCTGCGAACATTTCACAGCTCACGCGGACCTCTATCCATGAATATCCACGAATATCAGGGCAAAGCTGTCCTAAAATCTATAGGCGCGCCCGTCAGCGAAGGCGTTGCAATCTTTAAAGCTTCCGAAGCTAAAGCAGCAGCCGAAAAGCTCGGCGGTCCACTTTGGGTCGTTAAGTCCCAAATCCATGCGGGTGGACGCGGTAAAGGTAAGTTCATCGGCGCGCCCGCAGATGCCAAAGGCGGCGTGCGTCTGGCATTTTCTATCGATGATGTTGTGAAGAACGCTGAAGAAATGCTCGGCGAATATCTCGTCACAGAGCAAACGGATGACAAAGGCAAACAGGTCAATCGTCTTTATATTGAAGATGGTTCTGATATTGACCGCGAGCTTTATCTTTCGATTATCATCAACCGCGAAACGTCTCGGGTCTCTTTTATCGTCTCAACGGAAGGCGGGATGGACATCGAAGCTGTCGCGCATGATACACCTGAAAAAGTCATCAATTTTGATATTGATCCGGCAACAGGTTGGATGCCGCATCACGGGCGTACATTGTCCAAAGCGCTCGCCCTGACAGGTGATCTCGCTAAGCAAGCCGGAAAGCTTGGCAAAATTCTTTATGAAGGCTTCCTCGCCAAAGACATGGCCATGTTGGAAATTAATCCGCTCATCGTCACGGAAGATCAGCGTCTGCATTGTTTGGATGCTAAAATCAGCTTTGATGGGAATGCATTGTTCCGTCATCCTGACATCATGGAGCTTCGCGACGAAACCGAAGAAGATGCTAAGGAAATCGAAGCCAGTAAATATGACCTCTCTTATGTTGCCCTCGACGGGAACATTGGCTGTATGGTCAATGGCGCGGGTCTTGCGATGTCGACGATGGATATCATCAAGCTTTACGGCGCTGAGCCAGCCAACTTCCTAGATGTTGGCGGCGGCGCAACGAAAGAGAATATCGTTGCTGCGTTTAAAATTCTAACCTCTGACGACAAAGTTGAAGGCATCCTCATCAATATCTTTGGCGGTATTATGAAATGCGACATCATCGCCCAAGGCGCTGTTGACGCAGTCAAAGAAGTCGGCCTTCAGGTTCCGCTCGTGGTTCGTCTCGAAGGCACGAATGTCGAAGCCGGCAAAGACATCATCAAAAATTCGGGTCTGAACGTGATTGCGGCGGATGACCTAGACGACGCCGCACAGAAAATTGTTGCAGCGGTGAAAGGCTAAGAGAATGTCAGTCTTAATCAACAAAGATACAAAGGTCATCACGCAAGGGATGACGGGTAAAACGGGCACGTTCCATACGGAACAAGCGCTTGCATATGGTTCAAAAATGGTCGGCGGCGTGACGCCCGGTAAAGGCGGAACCGAGCATTTGGGTCTCCCGAATTTTGACACTGTCGCCGAAGCTAAACATGCAACGGGCGCAACGGCCTCTGTTGTTTATGTCCCGCCGCGTTTTGCCGCAGATTCTATCATGGAAGCGATTGACGCTGAGATGG
>CAZKHC010000036.1:0-15654 GCA_964552135.1 uncultured Algimonas sp.
AGCTCCGCATCCGCTTGCGCCTCCGGCGCGCCGTAGCCAAAACCGAACCCGCCAATGCCTTTGAAATAGGCGGCCTTCCCGGGATCATATCCGCCCGGCACGACAGGCGCCGGCGGTGCTTTGGCAGAGATTAGCCAATTTATCGTTGCCCCAACCTCTATCGGCGGATCAGGACGCTTCGTAAGGCGAATTCGCAGCCGTTTTGGCATGTCCGCAACAGAGAAACTTCGAACAGAAAGCGTCTCCACAACATAGCGTTCGCTATTTCCGGATTTTTCTATCGCGCTGACCCAGCCTTCAATGCGGTAAGTGCGCTCCTGCTGCGGCAGACGCGGAGCATCCACGGCGGCGCTATGCCAAACACCCCGCCCAAACCCGAGCGCCACCATAAAAATAAGCCAAATGAGACCCTTTCCGACAATAGTTCTGTCTCGCAGTCCCCAAAACAAGCCGCCCGACACAGCGCAAAAGACCGAAACGATCCGCCAATCTGGTTCACTTGGCCAAGCAAAATAGACTGCAACTCCTACGGCAAAAGCAACAACCGCTATGTTAAACTCAGGATAAAAACCAAAAGCGCGGCGCACGCGGTCACCCCAAGGCGCGGCAACTGCGCTTTGCACAAACCCGCCCTGAAAATGCCTATTCACTGTCTCCATCACATGCCATAGAGCGCGCAAATTAAAGCATAAAGCAAGCCAGAAAGAATCTCTCCGTCATGAGCCGCCCGATAGTCACACGTTTCGCGCCGTCCCCGACAGGATTTCTCCATATCGGCGGCGCGCGCACGGCTTTGTTCAATTGGTACTTTGCAAAGAAAATGGGCGGGCAGTTCCGCTTGCGTATCGAAGATACGGACCGCGCCCGCAGTACGGATGAGGCCACGACGGCCATCCTCAAAGGCATGGCGTGGCTGGGCCTAGAGGCAGATGAAGAGATTATTTATCAAAGCCGTAACGCCGATGCCCATGTTGCGGCGGCAAACACCATGCTCGAAAACGGTAATGCCTATCGCTGCTATGCAACCGCCGAAGAAGTCGATGCGCTAAAAGCCGAAGCCCGCGAAAATAACCGCGCCTTCCGGAGCCCCTATCGCGATAATCATGACACGAAAAATGCTCCATTTGCTGTGCGTTTTCGCATGCCGGATGGGGAAACATCGATTCAAGATGAAGTTCAGGGCGATGTGACATGGCAGAATGAGAATTTCGATGACCTGGTCCTTCTGCGCGCGGACGGCACGCCGACCTATATGCTTGCTGTCGTTGTTGATGATCACGACATGGGCGTCACCCACGTCATCCGCGGCGACGATCACCTCATCAATGCTGGCCGCCAAACACAGCTTTATAACGCCTTGGGATGGGATGTGCCTGTATGGGCACATGTTCCGCTTATTCACGGTCCCGATGGGAAAAAACTCTCAAAGCGCCACGGCGCGCTCGGGGTCGAAGCTTATGAAGACCTTGGCTATTTGCCATCGGGCCTAAGAAACTATCTCGTCAAATTAGGCTGGAGCCACGGCGATAGCGAAGTCTTTCTAGACGATGCTGATTTGATAGAGGTCTTCTCCCTCGGCGGAATCAACGCATCTCCCGCGCGGCTAGATTTCGATAAGATGGACTATATCAATGCTCAGCATTTGGCGGAGATGGATGACAAGACGCTTTTCGATTTGGCCCTTCCCTTTTTGGAAAAGAAAAATGAAGGCGATTTGTCTGACGAAATTAAAACCCGCATATCAAAAGCCATCCCAAGTCTTAAGCTGCGCGCAAAAACCCTCATCGAATTTGCGGATCAGGCCAATTATTTGATGGATATTCGCCCGATTAGTATAACAGGAAAAGCCGCCAAACCGCTCAAACGCGACGGCGCAATTGAGCTACTCTTGGCTTTGACTCAGGCGCTAAAATCACGCAAAGGGGCCGCATGGACGGCAGAGGCCTTACAGGCTCTGCTTTCAGACTTTGCGGAACAGCGCGACATCGGATTTGGACGTATAGGACAACCCGTACGTGCGGCACTCACCGGCGGTTCGCCCTCTCCTGACCTGTCGGTCGTTTTGGCTCTCTTAGGTGAAGACGAAACGCTGGCTCGACTGGACGATGCCATTTCCGCATTTTCGACATAAGACAAAAGAATAAGGTAAGACCACAATGGAAAATAAGATTACACAAACCGGCACCGCCACGATGACAATCGAAGGCGAAAGCTATGACTTGCCCATTTATAAAGGCAGCATGGGCGCACCGGGAATTGATGTTCGGGCCCTCTATAAGCAATCGGGGCATTTTACCTTTGACCCAGGCTATACATCGACCTGTTCAACCGAAAGCCAAATTACCTTTATCAATGGCGCGGAAGGCCAATTGTTATATCGCGGGTATGATATTGAACAACTTGCCGAAAACTCAACGTCACTCGAAGTCGCATATCTTCTCATTCACGGCGAATTACCAAATGCAGGCGAGTATAAGACTTTCGAAGAAACGATTACCAATCACACAATGCTGCATGATCAGGTCGAGAGCTTTTTCCAAGGCTATCGCCGCGATAGCCATCCGATGTCTATGCTTTGCGGGACAGTTGGCGCGCTTTCAGGTTTTTACCATGATGACCAGCACACGACAGAAGACGAAGCGCGTAACCTCGCCATCCACCGCATCATTGCGAAAATCCCAACACTTGCTGCGCGCTGTTACAAATACCGTGTCGGGCAGCCGCATGTTTATCCGCAAAATGATCTATCTTATGCGGGTAACTTCCTGCGTATGTGTTTCGGCGTTCCGGCAGAGCCCTATGAAGTGAACCCAATCATCGAACGTGCGATGGATAAGATCTTCATCTTGCATATGGACCATGAACAAAATGCGTCGACCTCAACCGTTCGTCTTGCTGGCTCGTCTGGGGCGAACCCCTATGCATGTATTGCTGCGGGTACAGCTTGCCTCTGGGGGCCAAGTCATGGCGGCGCAAATGAAGCTGCGCTAAACATGCTCAAAGAAATTGGCACGGTTGATCGCATTCCTGAATTTATCGCCCGCGCTCAGGATAAATCAGATCCATTCCGTCTTATGGGCTTTGGCCACCGCGTTTATAAGGCGACGGATCCACGCGCAAAAGTTATGCGCCGTACAACCCATGAAGTTTTGGGCGAGCTCGGAATTTCAAATCCAATCCTCGAAGTTGCGATGGAGCTCGAGAAAATTGCGACGAATGAGGAATATTTTGTCAAACGTGGCCTGTATCCGAATGTCGACTTCTATTCCGGTATCGTGCTGACGGCGCTCGGTTTCCCGACTGATATGTTCACAGTGTTATTCGCTCTGGCGCGAACAACAGGTTGGATTTCGCAGTGGAACGAAATGCTCGAAGATCCGTCTCAGCGCATCGGCCGACCACGCCAGCTTTACTCAGGCGCAGTCAAACGTGACTATGTGCCGATGACAAAGCGCAAAGCTTAAGCGAGAAGTTCCAAAATCGCGCGCGCGGCTCTCGCGCTTGCAGTAATAGCAGTAGGACCTCGCATGGCATTGGTCTGATGAATCAACGCGTCGCTCGCAGCGGCGCGTTTTTTTGTGTCTGTCAAATATGGGAGGGCGGCCTTCGCCAAAGCTTCTCCCTTGACTGCCGATTGTACAAACTCGGGCATAAGCGCCTGTTCCGCGGCAATATTGACGATCGAAATGTAATCTAACTTTATCAGGCTACGCACGATTACATAACTCACGCCGCTTAATCGGTAGGCCACAACCGTTGGAACGCCTGCGCAGGCGAGCTGTGTCGTAACGGTTCCTGAGCAAGCCAATGCGGTGTTCGCACAAGCTAGGGCGTCAAGTTTTGTGCTTTCCGGCAGCAATATAATCTCATTCAAACGCGGGTCCGCCCCCGCTGCAGCGCCGACATCCTTAGCGACAGACGCGGCGACCGGGCTTATAATCGCGAGCTCTGGCATTTGTTGCTTTAGAATTGTCACGGCGTCCGCAAAAGGTGTCGCTAAACGCGCGACTTCCGAAGGTCGGCTTCCAAAATAAACGGAGAGGATAGGACGGTCGCCAAGATTATATTTATCTCGAATTACTTGGGGATCGCCTGCGCTATAATCGGTATCAAAAACCGCATTGCCAACATAATGCGTCGGTAGTCCGAGCGGCGCAAAATACTCCGTTTCAAAAGGGTGCAGTGTCAAAAGCCCGTCAAATAATCGCGCGACGCGTTTCGCACGCGACGGCCGCATCGCCCAAACTTGCGGGGCAACATATTTAATCAAGGTCTTCTCAAAACCTTCCTTGCGTAAACGTTTAGCCAGACGAATCATAAATCCATAACTATCCAAACAAATGACAGCATCGGGGTTTGCCGCTTCAATTCTCGCAGAGGCCTCTGAGATTTTTCGATAAACGAGCGGGAGACGTTTGAGGGCTTCTGTGATGCCCAAAATGGCAAGCCCCTGTATGTCCATCTGACCCGGAATACCTGCCGCTTTCATTTTTGGACCGCCAATACCTGCAAAAGTAATATCGGCTCCCGTTTCGCGCAACGCCTTCACCAGATCAGCGCCGAGCTGGTCAGCGGAAGATTCAACGGCGATTAGATAAAGTTTCATTCCGTCTTGGGCAGGCCGGCAATGAACAAGCCTTCTTTATCAGCAATTCGGACTGTCTCTTCGCGGTCAATAATAAATGCGCCTCCGGCCTCGGCGACGATGCCAGCTAATCCAGCTCTGGCAGCATGGCGCACCGTCTCTGGGCCCAGCGTCGGCAAATCAATACGTATATCTTGATCTGGCTTTATAAGTTTCGCGAATACACCGGTACGGCTCTCGGAGGTGCCGCGCAATTCCTCTGGCAGCTCTAGAAGCCGCTTCAACATTGCATCCGTTCCCTCTTGCGCCTCCACCGCAAGTGTGACCCCGCGCGCAATCACGGCGCCCTGACCGATATCCAATCCCCCTATCGCAGCCGCAATTTTACAGGCTAGGAGGGCGTCGTCTCTATGAACTGCTGTCAACTGAACCTGCCCAATAGCGCCTTCTGTCAGCATCAACTCCGCACACACCTCCTGAGGTGCGATAATCTGAAAACCCTCTTGTTCAAACAACCCAAGCACATGACGCATAAGAGCATCATCGCCTTGCCCGGCCGCGCGGATGGTTCCTGCCAGATGACGCATCGCCTTTAGGTCCGGCTTTAAGCGTTTGAAATCTGGGCGTTTCACAATACCCGCAAAACACACATGAGTACAATTTTCAGATTTGAGACGACGCAGCATTTTCCCAAATTGTCCCAACCGCAAGCGGTCCGATTCGGGAAATTTATCTTTAGGAACAAACGGGTCCAACGCTATAACAGTTCCCAAAGACTCTTTTTCGACAGCCGCATGATAAACATAGTCTGGCAGACTTCCGCCGCCGGCGATTAGGCCAATGGAAAGTTGGTCATCCATTTTACGGCATGCACAAAGAGCGGTGGGACTCTTTACGGATAAAAGCGACAATTTCTTGAACAAGGTCATAATCGCCATATAGGCCTTCGGCATCGTCCAATCGTTCCGCAAAGGTACCTTCTTGCGCAAATAGTAATCGATAGGCCGCGCGAAGTTCTCGGATTTGGTTCCGGCTAAATCCTCGGCGTTTTAATCCAACTACGTTCATGCCAGCCATGCGAGCGGGGTTTCCGAGCACAAACCCATATGGGATGACGTCTTTCAAAACTGTGGCCATTCCGCCGATAAAGGCGTGCGCCCCAATACGCGTATGTTGATGAATGGCGCATAGGCCGCCCAAGACAACATGATCTCCGATTGTGACATTCCCGCCAATCTGCGCCCCATTGGATACGATCACATGGTTTCCCATTTGTCCTTCATGCGCGAGATGTGTTCCGACCATAAAATAGCAATCATGTCCGATACGTGTAATTGGTTTACCAATATCTGTGCCCGGGTGAATATTTACATTTTCTCGAAATGTGCAGCGCGGACCGATTTCAATGCCCACGGGACCCCCATTATGCTTAAAATCTTGAGGTTCATACCCCATTGAGACGAAGGGATAGAGACGACAATCTTCTGCGATTGTCGTATTCCCCGACAGATTGACGTGACTAATAAGCTCGACACGATCCCCTAATTTTACATCCGGGCCGATGAGACTATAGGGGCCGATTTTGACACCTTCGCCTAAAGTTGCCTTTGGGTCGACAATAGCTGTTGCATGGATTTCTACAGTCATGATTAAGGTTTATAGACTCATTTGCGCGGCGGCAAATTTCAACTCGACAGCTAATTCACCGTCAATTTGGATCTTACCTTCAAATTTATAAAACCCGCGGCGCTCTCGAACCAGATCTACATATATATCCATAACATCACCGGGACGAACAGCGCGGCGAAACTTCGCCGCCTCGACTCCGGTAAATCCAACAAAGCTACCCTCTGCGACAGCGCCTTTAAGACCCAGTATCAGGGCGCCGCCTTGCGCAATTGTTTCGATCAATAAGACACCTGGCATAATTGGTAATTCCGGAAAATGACCATTGAATATGGCCCAGTTGGGATCAACGTTCGTTGAAGCCCGCAGCGTTGTTTCGTCAGCTTCAAGCACGCGATCAATAAAAAGCATGGGGTCGCGATGCGGTAGGACCGCCATCACCGCCTCTCGATTTAATGGGTAATCGTGGTTCATTTGCGTTTAGTCAGCTTCTTTAGGGTCGCCACATTCCGCATATGCTCTCGGACAGGCATTGCTGGAATACCAGAATACATTTCTCCCGCAGGAACATCAGACATGACCCCCGCAAAGGCCGCCAGTATAGCTCCATCCCCAACATTGATGTGATCCGCCAGAGAGGCCTTTCCAGCAAAAAGGCATTTCTTGCCAATCACGCAACTGCCAGAAATTCCGGCATGACCGGCAATAATCGTCCCTTCCCCTATGAAAACATTATGGCCGATTTGAACTAGATTGTCGATTTTAACGTCTTTGGAAATAACCGTGTCTCCAAGTTGACCACGGTCTACACAAGTGTTCGATCCAATATAAACGTTATCCTCGATAATGACGCGCCCGATATGCGGGACATTAAATATGCCGTTCGAATCCTCCGCCGTGCCAAAACCCGTTCCGCCAATTATAGTTCCAGACTTAATATGACAGCCGTCACCCATGCGCGTAAAACTCAATCTGACCAAGGGCTCAATCACGCAATTTTCGCCTATCGTAACACCGTCTTCGATAACGCAATTTGCGCCAATACGGGTTCCCGCCCCTATGGACACACCTACGCCAATCACGACGGAATCATGGATTTTTGCCGCTTTATCTATATTCAACGGCTGCGGATCTGATGCGCCTTCGATAACCATAGCACTCGTAAGGCGTGAGAACACCGCGCGAGGATTATCTGTAACCAACCCAATCATACCGGTCTGAGACAGAAGCGGCAGGAGTTTTTCGGTCGTCAAACACGCCGTTGCCTTCGCAGTCGTCAGTTGGTCCTTTCGCCGTTTATCTGAGAAAAAAGTTATGCTTCCCGGAAGACTCTTATTCAGCGCAGACGGCACTTCTATGAGCTCATCTTCAGCTCCTTCAATGGGGAGTTCTAACCCAAGCCGATGTGTTAACTCAGCAAGAGCGGTCGCTGGCCTAATTGTATAGAAGTGACGATCGATCATAAGGATTTCTTTAGCGTGAAACAGGCAGATGGATATAAAAAAAAGCCGGAACAGGATAAATACCTGCCCGGCTCCTATTTTTTGTTCCAAACAAGCGCAATTTAACGCTTTAGAATGAACAACTAGCCCTTACGTGGCAGACGTTCCCGCGTGACTGGAACAGTTGTCAATTGGCTATTCAACCGAGAGATGACCAAATCGGTCACATCTGCGGGCCCGCCATAAATGACGAGAGATTTTTCCAGAACAACATCTGCATTCCGCTCACGCGCAATTTGATCAATAATCGTTTTAAGACGCTTCGATACCTGACCTAAAGCTTTTGCTTCGGTGATTTTTAGCTCTTGCGAGGTGTAATATTCTTCAACTTGAAGCTTCTGCTGATCAGTTTGCAAAGCTTGCGCTTGCGCGCGCAGCGACGCGTCAGCTCTGATTTCTTCAACACTTGTTTTTGTGCTGGCTTGCGCTTGAAGAGACTTTGCCTTTGACTCCAGTGGAGACCGCTTGGCTTTCATCTCGGAGCTGGCGGAGGTGTAAATCGTCTCTAATTGACGCGCGACATGCTGACCAACAATAGACTCTTTAAGCACTTTTTGCGTATCGACGACGAGAATTGTCGACTGGGCAAAAGACGCGCCAGCGAAAGCGATGGCAAGCGCAAAGCCCGCCGCGATACGTGTGAAGGTACGAATAATCATTTTTAAAACCTTGTACTTGTCGTGAACTGAAATGACTTTCTATCATCAAATGGTTGTTTTACGAGCGGCTCAGTGAAATCAAACCGGATTGGTCCGAAGGGACTTTCCCAGAAAACACTAACTCCAGCCGTTACCCTAGGTACAAGCCCATCTTCGGTACGTTGGCAAATCACGCCTGCAGCTGTGACACCTTCGCAAGATGACCCTACGGTGAAATTCGGATCGGCACTGCTTTGAATAATATTGAATTTCTCTTCCTCGTCTAAGAGCCCCACAGTACCAGCTTCGATGAATAAACTACCCAAGAGGGAGTCAATTCCAAGCGGGAAACTCACCTCACCCGTCGCCAAGCCAAATGCATTGCCGCCTAAAGCATTGCCTCGACCATCTTGCCCGTTAATTAACGTACTCCCCGTATCCGCATTAAACGTCACGATACGTGGGCCAACGCCTAGATTATCAAAGCCTCGGAACTCAGTGTTTCCTTTAAAATAACGGTCTTGCCGTGTCGCCGTATCGCCGCCCCACCCGCGAATATAACCACCCGAAAGGCTCGCAGAGGCGATTACATCTTTTATAAGACCTTTATAGGCCTTGGCGCGCACATCCGTACGGAGATAGCGAACATCGCCGCCAATACCTGCGAGATCTTGACTAAGTTGCAGATCAAAGCCTCCTGTGGGCGTAATAGGATCATTTCGACGATCCCAGGTAAAGGAGTAACCAAATATTGACGATAATCGTCCGCCTAATTGCTCACAATTCGACAATAGGTTTTGGGTTATCAAGGAATTTTGCGTTGCGGCGGTCTGACCCGCTAAAATCGCAGGGCAATCGTCTTGCCCTGGGAATTCAATTTCTTCCCGGCGCAAAGTATATCTTCCATTGAAACGCGTATTCTCCGTCAATGGGAAAGCAAAACTAACCTGCCCCCCTGTTCGACGTTGCCGGAATTGCGCTTCATCGATAAAATCAAGCACGACATCAAATACGTTGAAACTTGCCGCCAAATTGCGCCCAAGAAAACGTGGTTCCGTGAAGCGAAGATCAATTTCGCGGCGATTTGATGAGGCCCGAATAACAAACCGCAGCAACTGTCCGCGGCCCCGTAAGTTTCTCTGGGTGATAGAAAGATCAACGAGGAAAGCATCTTGAGAGGAGAAACCAGCGGAGAATGAAAGCTCACCCGTCGGCTGTTCGGTAACAGCCACCTCAACAACAGCTCGATCCGGCGCGGAGCCTTGTGTTTCTGTAATCTCGACGTTCTCAAAGAAACGCAGCGAGCGCACACGTGAGCGCGACCGTTCTAGTAAAATCCGGTTAAACGCATCGCCCTCAACAAGCTCCATTTCCCGGCGAATAACCGAGTCTAATGTCGTGGTGTTGCCCACGATATCGATACGTTCAATATAAGTTCGCTGACCTTCAATAACATTGAACACCATATCCACGGTCTTCGTGTCTCGATTGCGATCGATCTGAGGCTGGATATCCACAAATGCGTATCCACCAATACCCGCGGCGAAATTGAGGCTATCAATTGCATCTTCCACGCGGCTTGCATTGTAGATTTGGCCTGTTCGGAATGGAACGAGGTTTTCGAGGAAGTCTTCGCTCAGCGAATCTAGTTCCGTTTCAACAGAAATTTCGCCCCAGCGATATTCTTCGCCTTCATCCACGGTAAAGGTGATGTAGAAATCTTCCTGATCGGGTGTCAGCTCCGCTACAGCCGATACAACTCGGAAGTCTGCAAAGCCGCGGTTCGTGTAGAATGTTCGCAATTGCTCTTGGTCAAATTGTAAGCGGCCCGGATCATAGTTGTCATTTGAGCTGAAAAACTTATACCAACTCGACTCTGTCGTCGCCATTTCCTTCCGGAGGCGGCGGTCAGGGAATTCAGCGTTCCCGATAATATTAATCCGTTTCACGCCCGTCACTGGGCCTTCCGTGATAACAAATATCAGGTCGACACGATTTTGAGGCTGCTGCACGACTTGTGGTTCGACTGTCGCAGCGAAGCGTCCGGATTGACGATAAAGCTCAATAATGCGCGTAACGTCTTCTTGCACACTCGAGCGCGTAAAAATTGAGCGCGGTTCAGCGGTGATTTCATCCGTAATTTTATCTGTCTTGAGGGACTTGTTCCCTTCCAAAATTACCCGGTTTATAATTGGGTTTTCGATAACGGAGACTAGGACATTGCCGTCCCGAGGATCGATTGAAACATCCGCGAAAAGGCCCGTGGCATAAAGCGTCTTGATGGATGTATCGAGGCGTGTTTCCGAATACGGGTCGCCGGGCGCGAAAAGCAGATAGGACGCGACCGTATTGGCCTCAATCCGCTGGTTTCCTTGGACTTGGATAGTTTTGATAACAGTTGGCGGCGCTGTCCGCGTAGGCGGCGTATCCTGCGCAACTGCATTAAGGCTTAGACAGAGCTGTGCACCACTGACAAAGGCCGCGACCAGAAATAGTCTGCAAATTGCGAAAAATGTAAGATGAAACTTCATAAACTTTCCAGCTAGGAGAACATGCTTCCGACATAGCCTATGTCATTGATTGTCAGCACGACGAATAAGGTTATCAAAACTGCGAACCCTATTTTAAACCCAAACTCCTGTTTTTTTTGACTCAATGGCTGTCCAGCGATGGCTTCATAGCCGTAATACATTAGATGTCCACCATCCAACACGGGTAATGGCATTAAATTAGCGACACCTAACGCAATTGAAATGGAAGCTGCTAGCCCTATCATGTTGATTGACCAAGCTAAAAACCTTTGCTTCATAGGCGCATCAGCCTTGGCTGAATCAATCGCAACTTTACCCGTAACAGCGGCAATTTTCACCACACTACCGAGTTGCTTTCCATTTTCCTTAAAAGTAAAAATTCGACCTAAATAGGTACCTGTTACCTTTAAAACATAACCTGTTTGAGAAACCCCGTATCCTAAACCTTCAATAGGCCCCAAATTTTCCTTAATTTGAATATCTTTGGACGAAATTTGTAAGCCAACCCTACCGACCTCGGTTAAGCCGCCAATTTCATCTCTGATTTCTTCCCGAACAGGTGTTACAGTTAGAATCTCTTCTTTGTCGTCGCGAAGAACCAAAACTCTGATCGGTGTGTTACTTCTTAATCGAAAATGCTGGATCGCAGAATTTGAATTCAATATTTCCTTATCATCTAGCTTCAGAATAACATCACCTTTTTGAAAACCCGCTTTCTCTGCGGGTTTTCCTTCAATGACTGAATTAACGACAGTGACGGCGCTGTGAGTACCAAACGCGATACCTAAGCCCGCAAATAGCAGAATCGCCAAAATGAAATTCGCGACAGGACCGGCCAGGACTACGAGGGCGCGCTGCCATACCGGGCGAAAATGAAACACATCCTCAATATTGGGCGCCGTTGGGTCGGCTTCAAAGGCGGCGCGGATTTCTTCTAGCTTTTCAACATCCGGGTTACTCGCCGCGCCAGCATCACCTGAAAATTTCACATATCCGCCCAGTGGAATACGTGAAATCACCCATTCAACGCCTGCTTTTGATGTGCGGCGCCAGATTGGTTTTCCAAACCCAATTGAAAACCTATCAACCGCGATGCCGAACATGCGAGCCACGGAATAATGTCCAAGCTCGTGAAAGAAAACGAGAAATGAGAGCAGGAGCAGGAAGCTGAAGACCGCAATGAGCGCAAGAACGAGTCCTGACAGCATAACTTCCCCTATTCTGGCCAAATGACCACGTGAACGACATATTCCTAGGGGATTGGATGCCGTAAAGCGCCTAAATTTACAAGTTTACAATATGCTCATCTACAGTAGCTCGAGCGGCGATATCTAGCGCCATAACAGAGTCTGCACAGGCTGGAGCCGTTGCAAAACTCATTGATTTCGCGTGAGTTTCCAATGCATTTTCTACAAGATTCGCAATCCCGAGAAATGGAATTTTACCCTCTAAAAAGGCCGCAACGGCCTGCTCATTTGCAGCATTTAGGACACAGGGCGCCTCGCCGCCCGCTTCAAGCGCTTCTCGTGCCAACCTCAGGGCCGGGAATTTCACCGTATCAGGCTCAAAAAACGTCAAACCCGATAATTTAGCAAAATCGAGACGTTCCACCGGCGCAGAAATACGCTGCGGCCATCCCATCGCATAGGCTATCGGCGTGCGCATATCCGGACTCCCGAGCTGCGCGAGAACCGAGCCGTCGATATATTCGACCATAGAATGGATAATTGATTGAGGATGGACAATGACATCGATTTCGGCGCTGGGACGGTCAAACAACCAACTCGCCTCGATCAGCTCCAGCCCCTTATTCATGAGTGTCGCGGAATCGATGCTGATTTTCGCCCCCATAGACCAAACCGGGTGATTCAATGCATCTTCGCGGCTGACCGAACTTAATTTTTCAAGAGAGGCTTCACGAAACGGACCACCAGACGCCGTAAGAATGAGACGGCGAATACCTTTCGTGTCGTCCTCTAAAACTTGGAAAATCGCATTATGTTCGGAATCCACCGGCAGCAATACCGCGCCCGAAGCCTGAACAGCCGCCATAAATGTCTCGCCCGCGCATACGAGGCATTCCTTGTTCGCCAGTCCAACGTGACGTCCTTGCTCGACCGCGGCGAGTGTCGGCTTTAACCCTGCCGAACCAATAATTGCCGCCATCGTAAAGTCTGCGCTACGGCGAGCCGCCTCTATGATTGCTTCAGGTCCAACCCCTGTTTCGATACCTGTTCCCGCTAATTTGTCCGTCAAAGCCTTAGCTTGGCTCTTGTCGGCGAGCGCAACGAATTCAGGTTTGAATTCTTTAGCCTGTTCCGCGAGGATATCGACGCTGCGATTGGCCGTCAGCGCCACGATGTCATAAGTTCCTGCTTCCGCACGTCGCACGATATCAAGCGTGTTTTTTCCGATCGAACCTGTCGACCCCAGGACTGAAATGCGTTTCGTCATTAACTGGGCCAGACACTCGGAAACAAAAAGAGGATAATTGCAAACCCAACAATTGCGGCCATGAGACTATCCAGTCGATCCAGTAACCCACCATGCCCCGGCATTAATCCGCCAGTATCTTTCACGCCAAGCTCCCGTTTTATGCCGGATTCGAATAAATCGCCGATAACGGACAAAATTGCGATAGGAAGCGCTAACAATGCGCCCGACAACCAGCCAATATTTATGATTGCGCCAAAAACAGCGCCTAAAATGATTGCCGCAATTTGCCCAGAGAAAAACCCTGACCATGTTTTGTTTGGAGAGAGTTTTGGTGCCAGCTTTGGTCCGCCAAACATTGACCCACCGAAATAGGCACCGACGTCCGCGCCAATGACACAAGCCAAGACAAATAAAAGCCGCTGAAAGCCAATCGTATTGAAACCTACGGCATTACCGCGCATTTCAATCATGAATAAGGTCGGGATAATAATATAAAATATGCCCAGGACAGCCCAGCCTATCCGGCGGGTTTTATCATCGCCGTTCCGTATCGCTTGTATTCCCGCGACAGCTCCCGCTGTCAAAAGAACAGCAGGAACGGCCAAGTCAAGGTCGTCCTGAACAACATATATTGTCGCCGCTAGCAGACCAACCATTGGCAAAATATAAGCTGGTAGGGTCGGGGATGGATCGCTCATACGGACCCATTCGAACAGCATTCGTCCGCCAAAAAGTCCGGCAAGCGCGGCCCATAACCAGCCGCCAAAATAAAAAGGCGCAAGACACAGTAAAACCAAAGCAACAGCAGAGACCAATCGCACCCCGACCCCTTTAAACTTGGTCTTCGACTCAGGTGAATTGACTACGGGAGTGTCCGTCATTTTAAGCGACTTCTGAAGGTTCTAAATTACCAAAACGCCGATTGCGGGACTGAAATTCTTCAATGGCAGATTTCAAATCCGACATATCAAAATCCGGCCACAGCACATCCGTAAAAACAAACTCCGCATAGGCAGCTTGCCATAGCAGAAAATTACTGATGCGTTTTTCACCAGAGGTTCGGATAACCAAATCGACATCCGGTAATCCCGCCGTATCAAGGAATGGCTCGAACTCAGACTCATTCATTGTCGCCAAATCCCACCCCGCCGCAGACGCGCGTGCAGCGGCCCGTAAGAGTTCATCTCGGCCGCCATAATTAAATGCGATGTTTAAATTAAAGGCCGTATTATGTTTTGTCGTCTCTTCAACGCGGTGAATAAGTTGCAGCAAATCCGGACTTAACCCTGCGCGTGACCCCAAAATTCGAACGCGAACATTCCGGCTATGAAGCGTCTCTAAATCACTCTCAACATACTCCCGTAAGAGATTGAAAAGAGCTGTAATTTCAGCCTTCGGACGCGTCCAATTTTCAGTTGAAAAACTATAGAGCGTCAAGCATTTCACCCCAATTTCTGACGCCCCTTCAACAACTCGCCGAACAGTTTTAACGCCTTGCGTATGGCCAAATACGCGCGGTCTATGACGCGCGCGCGCCCATCGGCCATTACCATCCATGATAATCGCAATATGCGCCGGCATGCCGGGATATGTCGTCGAAGCGCGGCTCACTTAGACCTGCATAATCTCTGCAGATTTCGTCTCAAGCGCAGTTTCAATTTCACCGATGACAGTGTCTGTCGCTTTCTGAACATCGCCCTCATGAGCCTTGCGCTCATCTTCGCTCATACCGTCTTTTTCGGCCTTTTTCAGTGTTTCCATCGCATCACGCCGGACATTCCGAACAGCGATTTTTGCGTTTTCAGAATATGTCCCTGCAACCTTTGTTAGGTCCTTTCGGCGCTCTTCGGTTAAGGGCGGCATAGGAATACGAATTGTCTGTCCGTCAACAACCGGATTAATTCCTAGATTAGATTGACGAAGTGCGCGTTCGACCGCTGCGACTTGGGTCTTATCCCAAACATTGACGACGAGCATCCGCGCCTCTGGAACTGTCACATTGCCTACCTGATTAAGCGGCATGGACGAGCCATAAGCTTCAATCGTGATGTTATCGAGCAACGCCGTATTGGCACGGCCAGTCCGCAGGCCTGAGAACTCAGTCCTTAGCGACGAAACCGCTCCATCCATTCGTTTGCGGTAATCCGCAATATTGAATTCATCGGCCATACGGCCCTCCTTAACTCAAATGTGCCTGACAGCCCAAAAAGGCTAAATCACGACCCAATTATGGTACACACGCCTTTTCCAGCCATTACACGGTCAAAACCGCCCTGATCCGCCAGCGAGAACACTATAATTGGGATGTTATTCTCCCGCATCAAGGTCACAGCCGA
>CAZKHC010000037.1:0-7564 GCA_964552135.1 uncultured Algimonas sp.
ACGGATAGTGCGGCAATTTTAGAGGTAATATATGAAGAGGAAATCGGTCATGTGGCAATTGGCGCACGCTGGTTCAAATATCTGGCAGCGCAGGAGACTGAATCGGCCGAATCTTACTTCCATTCCTTGGTAAAAACCCACTTCAAAGGACAGATAAAATCGCCTTTTAATGACAAAGCGCGCACAATTGCTGGGCTATCGCGGGCTTATTATGAACCTCTCACAGGAATTTAACACAAATTTACCCAAATCAGGCCAGTTAATTGGAATATTAAGGTTAATTTAACCGTAAACGACCCCAATCGCACTTGAATGCAGGGGTGCAGCTATGATTAAAGGCCAATGGGCAAAAAGAGAGTTCGGGGATTTATGTTGAACGACGTGATTGGAGATGTGCGATCCCACATCTTGCGCCATTTTCCAGAACGGCAGATCTACTTACGGTCTGGCGGAGAGGTAAAATACTATGTTCTTTCAACGCGCTTGCAGCTCGCTGTCAGTACAGCGTTCACGCTCATGGCGCTCTGGTGCCTCTACACCATGATCAACCTTCTCGTCGGGAATAATCCGCTTCGGACATCCGGACAGCAAATAAAGCACTTGGAGGCCAACTATGAACGTATGGTTGCGGATTTGAAGGCAAAAGAAGAAAATACGCGCCTCATGTTATCTGAACAGCGCGATAATTTTGAGACCATGGCGCGGCAACTCGAACAAAAACATCAAACATTATCCCAAATCATGGGCGCTCAGATGAATTCCGGCGGAATTGCCGGCAACTCATCAGTTGAATATGCCACGAGCCGAGTCTTGATGGCGCCAACAGCCCGCGATGCTACGCCGCGCGAATCGCGCCGAGATTTTGTTCAAACCGCTTCGTTGACGACGGGCTTGGATTTTGACAACTCGCTCAATACAATGGGGGCTTCGCAAGATGCCTTCCTGATTTCTGCAGAGCGAGACACACAAGATAAAATTGAGCGCAACCGTTCACTCATTCAATCAACAGACATGGACATCGAAACCATCCTGAAAGCCGCTCCAAGCGGAAAAGGTGGTCCTTATGCCCCGCTAAGCGATGTTGCTCCAAATTCAGAAGGATTTGTTTCCCGCGTAGCAGCTATCCAAGCCCGCGCTGCGGAGGTAGATGCTTTAGATCAAGCCATAGGCGCTCTGCCCCTTGGCCATCCCGTTGCAGGAGAAACCTATCGGACATCCGGTTTTGGACTTCGCCAAGACCCGTTTACAAAACGTCCAACCATGCATCACGGTCTCGACTTTGGCGGTCAGCGCCTTGCCCCTATCGTTTCAACAGCCGACGGCGTGGTAACTTATGTTGGACGCAAGGGGGCCTATGGCACAATGGTGGAAATTGACCATGGCCATGGATTTAAAACACGTTATGCTCATTTGCATAAGACATTTGTCAAACGAGGCCAAACAGTAGATAAGGGCTTCAAAATTGGCGGAATGGGTTCAACGGGTCGCAGTACGGCCAACCATCTCCACTATGAAATACATTTCCAAGGTCGGGCTTATGATCCGAGCAAGTTTTTGAAAGCAGGACTATATGTTCAATAAAACCAATGGCCCATCTGGGACGCCTTCCGCTACGAAAGCACCTTCCACCTCTTCCGCTCCGCGCGCCCAATCTGCTGCTGCGCCGTCAATCCTTGGCCGCGATATCGTTATCACAGGCGACATTGCAACGGATGGAGACATTCAAATCGATGGCCGCTTGGACGGAAACGTTAAAGCCGGAAATGTTACAATTGGCGAACAAGGCGCTGTGAACGGAAAAATTATTGCGCAAAACGTCAATATCCGCGGCAAAGTCTCGGGTAAGGTCGAAAGTACGGTTGTTGAACTTTCAGAGACAGCAAATGTGCAGGCCGATCTCGTACAAGATCAATTGACGATTGCGAATGGCGCTTTCTTTGATGGAAAATGCTCTCGCAAATCAGCCTCACCTACGCCGATTAAATCGGCAAAGAAATCTGCATAACATATCTAATTAGATAGATTTCCAAAATGCCCGGCCGATGCGCTGGGCTTTTTTATTGGATAGTTTCTAATCTCCGCTTCTGAGGGATTAACAGACAATCAATGCTTTTAATTACATGGATTTTCTGTTCGTTCCCATGGCCAACTTTGAAGGTTTTGCGGAACCACCTTCTTCCCAGCGAAAACTCATAAAATCAGCTTTCGATGATCCGCCTTCCAATTGCCCGATCATCGCAAATCCTTCGCTTTGCATTCATAACGAATGAATCAGAAACAGGCCAATTACGTTAGGAGCTTTTTAGCAGCATTGACCGATTTTAGGACACTCAAAAAAGGCAGACATATCCCCCAACCCGGACCTTAGACTACAGATGAGACTAGGTCCGTTAGGGGAGCGTAGCACAGCATGAGTTCTGCACATTACGCCGCAGTTCCTTAAGCCGCACTTTCGAATTGGTTCATTGTGTTGTGTTCTCCGCCAGCCTTGAGCGCACGTTCGCCACCAGTCATTTCCTTGAATGTATCACCCAAGTCTGAGCCGACTTCATGCTGATGCTTAACAGCAGAGACGTTGGTGCGGATCTCTTCACGTTGAATATTTTTGACATAGGCCAGCATTTTTTCCTCGCCGAAATAGCCTTCGGACAAATCATTCATGACTTTGGCCGTGCCGTGGAAGGTCGGCAATGTAATCAAATTATGGAAAACACCTGCCTCACGTGCGATGTCTGTCTGGAACGCTTGAAGACGTGCATCTGCCTCGATTCCGAGTGCGTCCTCATCATAGGCCGCCGACATAAGCTGCGTATTATCAGGGTAATCCCCCGCTTTTATTTTGCCGCTTTCAATCCAATCTTCGCGGACTTGCTTGCGCAAATTTAGCGTCCAGTTAAAAGACGGGCTATTATTGTAAGTGAGCTTGGCATGCGGTGCCTTTTCCCGCACGCGGGCCACCATAGAGGCGATTTGCGCCACATTTGGTGTTGCGGTTTCAATCCATAACAGATCAGCGCCGCCATCATTCAAGCTAGAGATACAATCTTCAACAACGCGGTCTTCACCCGTGCCGGATTTGAATTTATATAGACCGTTGGGTAAGCGCACGGGCTTACGAAGCTCATTATCAATATAGAGTGCAACATCACCTTCTGAGAGGGGATTGGCATCCGTGACAGCTTCAGTTTCGAGCCATTTCGTATATTCATAAGCCTCGTCGCCTACCTTGTTAGACACAGGAATTTTCTGCGTTAGACCAGCACCGAGAGAGTCGGTACGCGCGACGATAACGCCGTCATTTACACCTAGCTCTTCAAAGGCCATACGACATGCCCGAAGCTTTTCAACAAAGTCCTCACGCGGAACAGTGACTTTTCCGTCTTGATGGCCGCATTGCTTAGCATCTGAGACTTGGTTCTCGATTTGCAGGCAGCACGCTCCCGCCTTGATCATTTCTTTGGCTAAAAGATATGTTGCATGGACATTACCAAAACCTGCATCAATATCCGCGATAATCGGACGCACATAAGTTTCGTGGGCATCAATCTTTGCGATGATGGTGTCTTTTTGAGATTGAGACTTTGCCGCTTTTAGTTCTGCAAATAGATCATTCAGTTCAACTTCATCGGCTTGACGGAGTGAAGTGTAAATCTCTTGAATAAGATCAACGACAGACGTTTTTTCATGCATGGACTGATCTGGCAGATGCCCAAAGCGGTTACGAAGCCCCGCAACCATCCACCCCGAAAGATAGACATAGGAGCCATCGAGCGTTCCTTTTTGACGTTTAATAGCGCGCATCATTTGCATCGCATGGAAGCCCGACCAACATCCCAAGGATTGCGTGAACTTGCTCGTATCCTTATCATAACGAGCCATATCTGCGCGCATGACCTTTGACATAGATTTGGCAATATCCAGATGCGTTTCAAATGTGTTTTGTGTCTTTAATTGCGCAAGGTCTGCGAGATTAATCCCCGCTGGCGCGCCGTTAGGGTAGCGTTTTTGTAATGTTTTTAATGTGTTTGAATAGGTCACTTAAGCCTCCAAAATTGAATAAGCGGGAATTGTTAGGAAGTCCGGAAGGGTTTTCGAAGTTGCTGTTTGCGTGAAAATTTCAGCGGCTTCAGGGAAACGCCCATTTGCAAATGCTGCATCGCCAAGATCTGACTTAAGCGTCGACATTTCTTCGTGGAAAAGTTTCTCGTAAAGAGCCTTGGTCAAGGTTTCGCTATTGCCGCCCGCCATGACAACAGAGGCACCATGTGTGAGCCATTGCCAAATTTGGCTTCGGGAAATTTCCGCAGTTGCGGCATCTTCCATAAGATTATGGATAGGCACCGCGCCTTTGCCGCAAAGCCAAGCCGCAATGTAGCGAATGCCAACTTCGATATTTGTGCGAACGCCCGCTTCCGTCACAGTACCTTTATGGGGCGACAACATCGCTTCGTTTGAGACACGTGGATATTGCCGTTTGCTGAGAATTTGATTGCTCTTGGGCATATCTGCGTCAAAAGCCTGCATAGCAACATCAACAAGGTCTGGGTGAGCTACCCATGTTCCATCATGGCCAAGGCGCACTTCACGCTGCTTGTCTAGACGGACTTTTTCAAAGGCAGCTTTATTTGCGGCTTCGTCATTTTTGACAGGAATCTGAGCCGCCATGCCGCCCATCGCATGGGCGCGGCGTTTATGGCATGTCTCAACGAGGCGCGACGCATAGGCCGATAGGAAACCCCTATCCATACCCACTTGCGCGCGGTCAGGCAGTAGGAATTCTTTATGATTGCGCAGCGTTTTTATATAGCTGAATATATAGTCCCATCGACCGCAATTAAGCCCCGTTATATGGCGACGTAGAACGTAAAGTATTTCATCCATCTGAAACGCGGCGGGCAGAGTTTCAATCAGGACAGTCGTTTTAATTGTCCCATTGGGAATATCACAGACGGCCTGCGTAAAATTGAAAACATCATTCCACAAACGGGCTTCTTGATAGCTCTCAATCTTCGGAAGATAGTAAAACGGCCCCCGGTGACTATCCGCCAAAAGCTTACCATTGTGAAAGAAGTGCAGTCCAAAATCAACGAGACTGGCTGACATAGGTTGGCCATCGACGGTAATATTGGCCTCTTCGAGATGCCAGCCGCGTGGACGAACGAGCATCGTCGCCGTCTCTTCGCCGAGGCTATATGATTTTTTTTCGGTTTTGAGTGATAAGGTTCCGCGCGCATAATCGCGCATATTTATCTGCCCCTCTATCATATTGGAAAAGGTCGGACTTGAGGCATCCTCAAAGTCAGCCATGAACATCTTAGCCCCAGAATTGAGGGCATTAATCATCATTTTTCGGCTTACAGGTCCGGTGATTTCAACACGGCGGTCTCGTAATACGGGTGGACAAGGATCGACCTCCCAAACACTATTCCGAATATGTTTGGTTTCTGTTGGTTGTGTAGGAAGCTCACCATCATCAAAGCGTTCTTGCTGTAAGCGACGGTTTTCCAACAAAATACGTCGCTGCGGCCCGAAACGGCGCTCTAAGTCAGCAAGAAATAATAAGGCATCCGGTGTTAAGACGTCTTCATAACCTTTGACCATCTGCCCGACGACTTTGGCCAAAACCCGATGGCGAGGGATTGGTTTGTCCGTATTCACAGCAGCAATATTCACGGCGCACTCCATAATTAAAAGTTACCGCACTATATTTACAATTTTGTTTGAATATCTATAAGTAATTGTAAATTATAGGTATTTATGTATTTCTTGTAATGTAATCTTTGTTATATTTGTAAATGTTGTAAAAAATGAGTCAAAAAAAAGACAAATTGTTGATCGGCCCACGCTTAAGGCGGTTTAGGCAAACTCTCGGGCTAACGCAGGTTCGCATGGCCGAAGACCTTGGTATTTCAACGTCTTACCTCAATTTGATGGAACGTAATCAGCGCGCCTTGTCAGCCAAGGTATTGCTTAAAATGGCAGAGGTCTATGACTTTGATATTGGAGACTTTACGGGAGCTGGCGACGCGCATCTTGTCGCCGAAATATATGAAACATTGCGCGACCCTCTTTTTAAGGATGGAGCCATTTCCAAAAATGAAGCCGAAGATCTTGTTAATATAAGTCCAAATGCAGCCAAAGCTTTGTTAAAACTCTATGGTAAGCATAGAGATCTCGCGCGCCGCAATACGGATATGGCCCAAAATTTGGCAGGCGATCGAGACAAAGTTGAACTACTTGAGCAATCAGCCGAAGCCGTCGAGACGGTTCGCAGGTTCATTCACAAACGGAAAAATTTCTTCCCACGGCTTGACGAAGCCGCAGAAAACTTGGCGCATGAACTTGGACTGACAAAGCGGGAACCGCATGCGGCCCTGACAGAGCGGTTGAAAGACAAACATGGGCTTAGCGTGCGTATAGTGCCTATCGATGTCATGCCGCAAATGCTGCGTTACTTTGATCGGCACAGTAAACGCATCAATCTCTCAGAACTTCTACGGCAGTCTGGACGGCGCTTTCAGCTCGCCTTTCAAATTGGGATGTTAGAGTATCGAGACCTTATAGACGACATTGTAAAATCCGCCTCTCTTCCGGGCCGTGAAGCCGAAGGCTTAATGCGAACCTCTTTGGCCAATTATTTCGCGGCGGCGACGCTTATGCCCTATGCTCGATTCTTAAAAGAAGCGGAACGCATTAAATATGATGTGGACTTGCTCGGGCATCGTTTCGGAACGAGTTTTGAACAAACCGCTCACCGCCTGACAACACTCCAGAAACCTGATGCACGCGGCATCCCCTTTTTCTTTGTCAGAATTGATATAGCTGGCAACGTCTCCAAACGTTTTAGCGCGGGACGATTTCACTTCTCCCAGTTTGGCGGCGCCTGTCCACTCTGGAATATACACGAATGTTTCCAAACCCCCGGCACAACAATTAGCCAAATGATCCAGATGCCAGATGAGACGACTTATTTTTCGATTGCAAAAATGATAAGCCGTGCAGATGGGACTTATGATGCGCCTGCTCAGAAACTCGCTATCGGCCTAGGCTGTGATATCGCATATGCACCGCGCCTCACCTACGCGCAGCAATATAATCTAGAAAACCCTAAGCCGACTCCGATAGGCATTAACTGTTATCTTTGCGAAAGACAGTATTGCCGTCAACGCGCTCATGCGCCGCTAAACAAGACACTCAGCTTTGATGAACGAGCACGCGGAGTTTCTATTTTCAGATTTGCAGAAGATTAGAGATTTTGACAATAATCTCCCCTAACTGTGTAACTTCTAATGCTCATTTTAGAAATTCTGAGATAATATATTCGAAATTCTCCGAGATCTACTTTGCCCCGTGAGGGGAATTAACGACCGTTCTAATTGGTGCGGCCTCTAAGGTCAGCTGAGAGGTTAAACGCAATGTCGGCCGACGCCGCTACCGAGCTGTCAGAGCTGACAAAACGCTCTATGTGCAAGCACGCGAAGCCTCAAAGAGGGAGTTCATCCAATACTTGCGCAAGAAACGCAGGCTACGCCGCTCCCGCTACGCCAAGCAAAAAGACAGACAA
>CAZKHC010000037.1:7664-15639 GCA_964552135.1 uncultured Algimonas sp.
GCGCAAGAAACGCAGGCTACGCCGCTCCCGCTACGCCAAGCAAAAAGACAGACAAGCGCGGCAGATAAAAGACACTGTCTCTATCAGTGAACGGTCTGTTGAAGTTGAAGCCTGAGATGTGCCGGGACACTGGGACGGCAATCTGATTATCGGGGTCCTATACAGCTTTATTACGACACTGGTGGAGCGTCATTCGCATTATGTCATGCGGGTGAAAGATCCGTTCCAAAAAAATGGCATCGATTTCCGTTTTGTCGGGCTTTTAGAATTGGTCGCGCCGTGACTATACGCTCATAAGGTTTTTACTTGAGAGAAAATACCGGTAACGATAATCGCATTGATTATAATGAGCACCCCTATGAACCTAAGTGATCCAAAATTATTACGCTCAAAGGCTTTGGTAAATGGCGAATGGTTAGACAGTGTCTCTAACCAGACTTTTGACGTTCTTAACCCTGCCAATGGCGAAGCCATCGCGTCGGTTTCAAAGTGTGGGCAAGCAGAAACACAGCGGGCAATTAAGGCCGCCGAACAGGCTTTTGAAAATTGGCGTGAGACGGGTGCAAAGGCGCGATCTGCGCTGTTGATGAATTGGCATGATCTTATTGTCGATAATATCGACGATCTCGCCATGATTTTGACAACCGAAATGGGAAAGCCATTGAAGGAGGCGCGGGGCGAGATTGCTTATGGCGCAAACTATGTCAAATGGTTCGCCGAGGAGGCCAAACGCATTTACGGCGATACTCTCCCCTCTCCTGCGTCCGATAAACGTGTAGTAGTTCTCAAGCAACCCATCGGGGTTATTGCCTGTATTACGCCGTGGAATTTTCCTAATGCGATGCTTGCCCGTAAAATCGCCCCGGCATTGGCGGCCGGAAATACTGTTGTATGTAAGCCAGCAAATGAAACGCCACTTTCAGCCTTAGCTCTTGGAGAACTGGCCATTCGAGCCGGCATCCCGGACGGCGTTATCAACATATTATGCGGTGTTACGGCGGAGATAGGCACTGAAGTCACCTCAAATCCAATTGTACGAAAATTATCGTTCACTGGATCAACGAGAGTAGGAAAAAAACTTACGGCAGACTGCGCGCAAACGATGAAAAGGACGTCTATGGAACTTGGCGGAAATGCGCCTTATATCGTTTTCGATGATGCGGATTTAGACGAAGCCATTTCGGGTGTTATGGCCTGCAAATTTCGAAACGCAGGTCAAACATGCGTTTGCGCTAATCGTATTTTTGTTCAATCAGGCATCTACGATGCATTTATGGAGCGATTTAGAACCGCTACTGAGGCCCTAACAATCGGGGATGGCCGCGACGCCGGCGTTGATATTGGACCGCTCGTCAACGCCTGCGCGGCGGGGGGTGTACGCGATATTATCACAGATGCCATCTCTAAAGGGGCGAACCTGGTTATAGGCGGAACCGACGTTGTCGACGCCGGCAAGAATTATATTAAGCCTACAATTTTGACCGGAGTTACACCTGACATGCGCGTCTTTACGGATGAAATATTCGGCCCTGTCGCGCCAGTCTTTAAATTCGAGACAGAAGATGAAGTCATCGCGCTAGCAAATGACACCCCTTTCGGTCTCGCCGCCTACTTCTTTGCCCGAGACATAGGCCGTGTTTGGCGTGTCAGCGAAAAATTGGAATATGGTATGGTCGGTATCAACACGGGTGCGATTTCGAATGAAATGGCGCCTTTTGGAGGCATCAAAGAGTCTGGGCAAGGCCGCGAAGGCTCAAAATACGGCCTGGATGACTATCTGGAAATCAAATCTCTTACGATGGGAGGAATTTCACTATGACACACTCTAATATCAATGCCATTTTGGTCCGTTTCCCAGTGCCGATTATGGACGGAATGAATATCCTCGACAATTGTTTCGACGCGGTTTTATAATTAGGTTTGACTATGTCACTTCAATCTATCGTAGTTATCGGGGCCAGCCATGCTGGTGCTCAATGCGTCATAAGCCTGCGTCAGGGTGGGTATGAAGGTAAAATCACACTCATTGGCGACGAAGCAGAATTGCCGTATCACCATCCTCCTTTGTCCAAAGACTTCCTTTCGGGCTCTAAGACGATTGAGGATATTCTACTAAGGCCTCTTAGCGTCTATGAAAATGCCAATGTTGACTTAAAACTAAGTACTCGCGTGGAAAAGATAAACCGCGCACTCAAGACCGTTTCGACAGATAAAGGCGAAACCATCCCTTATGACCGACTTGTTTTGGCGACGGGAGCCCGGGTCAGAAAATTACCTATTCCGGGTGCCGATAGCAAACGCGTTTTATATCTACGCGATGCAAAGGATGTGCGACGGATCATGTCAGAGCTGAAAACAGCTAAACGCGCGGTCATTATCGGCGGTGGCTATATTGGATTAGAGACTGCAGCATCCCTGCGAAAACTAGGGCTAGAGGTGACAGTCCTCGAAGCAATGGAGCGCATCTTACAACGAGTGACGGCTCCAATTATGTCAGATTTTTATCGCCGGATTCATCGTGAAGAAGGTGTCATTATTTGCGAAAACGAAATCGCCAGCGGTATTAACAAAACCGAAAATACCCTGACCGTAAATACAAAATCTGGCCGATCTTACCCTGCCGATATTGTAATCATTGGAATTGGCGTTATTCCGAATACTGAACTCGCTTCAGCTGCAGGACTTGAAGTGGGAAATGGCATCATCGTGAATGAATATTGCCAGACAGAGGATGAACAGATTTACGCCATTGGTGATGTGACGTGGCACTATAATACGATATATGATTCAAATCTTCGCCTCGAGAGCGTTCCCAATGCAACGGAGCAAGCCAAGACGGCCGCGTCACATATAAATGGAAAGTCAAAGCCCTATAATAGCTTGCCATGGTTTTGGTCAGATCAATATGATCTAAAACTCCAAATTGCAGGCTTGTCTACGGGCTATGATGATATGGTTTTGAGAGGGGATCCAACTAGCGGGCGAAGCTTTGCAGCCTTTTATTTTAAAGCTGACAAGTTATTGGCGGTCGACGCAGTGAATGCTCCTAAAGACTTCATGATGACAAAAATGGTCATTACAAAAGGGCAGGCCTTAGATAAAGCCGTGCTGAAGGACCCCGACCAAAACTTGAAATCTGCCATAATCCGCTAGGGTAGATACTTAGGATTGGGGCGTTTAATGTTTCCTATCAAAGAACAGTTTTTCTGCATTTAGGGCTTGCACTGCCTTTGTATGACTGTATTAGCACGCTGGCACAATGAAACAATCAAACACATATCTCGAATTGGAAGCGGCATTTACGCTTTTGGATGACCCAAAAGCCGTAAAAGACTTCTTAATCGACCTTTGCACACCTGCGGAACTGCGGGCGCTAAGTGAGCGCTGGCATGTGGCGCAAATATTAGACAAAGGCGGTAAATCCTACCGCGACATCCAAGCCGAAACGGGCGTGTCCACTACCACGATTGGACGGGTTGCCCGCTTCTTACGCGATGAACCTCACGGGGGTTACCGCGCTATATTGAATAGAAAAGACAAATCATGAGTGACCGCCTACGAATAGCCCTTCAGAAAAAAGGGCGCTTAGCTGAAGATAGCTTTGCCTTGCTTAAAAAATGCGGGCTGCGCTTTTCTATTCGCGGTGGCGGTCTGCTGGCGCGCGTAAAGAATATGCCGATTGATCTACTCTTATTACGAGATGATGATATCCCTTCCTTTGTAGCTAATGACGCTGCAGACATTGGTATCGTCGGAGAGAATGTTCTTGTTGAAGAACAGCTGACTGCGAAGTCAACGCTGGATGCGAATATCGCTATGCGTCTTGGGTTTTCACGTTGCAAATTATGCCTTGCCGCCAGCGAAACGGGTCCCGTGCAAAATCCTTCTGACTTGAACGGTACGCGTATAGCAACGACCTATCCCGGCGTCACGGCGCGCTACCTGAAAAAGTCAGGCATAGATGCGACCCTCGTGGAAATGAAGGGTGCCGTCGAACTAGCACCGTCTATCGGCATTGCTGAGAGCATCTGCGATCTTGTGTCTTCTGGCGCGACATTAGAGGCGAATGGCCTCTCTGCATTTGAAACAATTCTGCAAAGTGAAGCTGTCCTAATCCGTTCTGAACGAAGCCTTTCCTCTGAGAAATCGGACATTCTCAGTAAGCTTATGAGTCGCATCGATGGCGTTCTTAAATCCGCTGAGACAAAATATATTATGCTGAATGCTCCTAAAGATGCCGTTACAAAAATCACGAACCTCTTACCGGGGTCAGACGCGCCGACAATTATGCCGCTTGCAGGGCAAGATGATCTTGTCGCAATTCAAGCAGTTTGTACGGAAAATGTATTTTGGGAAACGCTTGAAGGGCTAAAAGCCCTTGGCGCGCGGGCTATTTTAGTCTTACCTATTGAAAAAATGATGAGTTAATCATGCTTCGGTTTGTATGGTCAGATTTGGACAATGCCGAAAGGGTCGAGGCGCTCGCACGCCCCCGAGTGATCGCAGATAATTCACTCCTTGAAAATGTTCGCAACATTTTGGCTGATGTTCGTGAAAACGGTGACGACGCCCTCTTCCGACTGACGGAGAAATTTGATGGCGTGCGGCCCAGCGCCCAAGAAATTCCTGAGAGTGAACTGGAAGCCGCTTGGGAAGCCCTGTCTGCAACGGATAAAGCCGTTATCGAACGTGCGCGCCGCAACATAAAGAGTTTTCACGAAGCGCAAATTCCAAACCCGATAGAGGTTGAAACGGAACCGGGCGTCATATGCCGCCGCGAAGCACGTGCGATTGAAACGGCTGGCCTTTATGTTCCGGGTGGCACTGCGCCGCTCGTATCGACGCTTCTGATGCTGGCTGTTCCAGCAAAAGTGGCCGGCGTGCAAAACCGAATTGTCGTGACGCCTCCGGGAAGAGATGGGAAGATTAACCCTTTCATATTGGCTGCCGCATATCGCTGTAAAATTTCGCGCTTATTCTGCGTTGGCGGCGCGCAAGCGATTGGAGCCCTTGCTTATGGGACTGAAACCATTCCCAGATGCGATAAAATTTTTGGACCGGGTAATGCTTGGGTCGCTATGGCAAAGTCATTGGTCGCGCAAGAAGCGGGCGGTCCCGCAATTGATATGCCCGCTGGACCGTCAGAAGCTATGGTTCTTGCTGACAAGGGCGCAGATCCAGCATTTATTGCGTCGGATTTACTCAGCCAAGCTGAACACGACACGGTTGCCCAGGTCATTTGTGTGGCGTCTTCTGCGGAGGTCGCAGAGCGTATAAATGTGGAAATTAACCAGCAACTCGAGACGCTCCCGCGGATTGATATTGCCCGTCAATCCTTGGGGCTTGGCAGAATGATTATAGCTGGCGCGCGCGAGGATATTATCGACATCGTAAATCGTTACGCGCCAGAACACCTGATCATTCAGCTGCAAAATCCCGACACTTATGTCGGCGCAATCCGAAATGCTGGATCAATCTTTCTTGGCCCTTGGACTCCCGAAAGTGTTGGGGATTATGCAAGCGGAACCAATCACACGCTCCCTACATTTGGCGCGGCCCGTGCCTATTCTGGAGTGACACTCGAAAGTTTCATTAAATATGTATCTATTCAAAAATTGACGAAAACGGGCCTGAAACGCTTAGGGCCTGTCGTCGAACGTCTAGCGGAAATGGAAGGATTGGAAGCACATAAGCGCGCCGTCACTATGCGTCTGGAGGCATTGCAATCATGAGTAAATTTTGGCCCAATTCTATCGCGCGCAAAGCGGTTGTCGCCATGTCGCCCTACTCCGCACGCGGCGACGCAACGGACGCTCTGCATTTAGATGCGAATGAAAACCCATATGCCCCGCCCCCAGTTGTCGGCGTGAGCGGCTTTAATCGTTATCCCGCGCAGCAACCTGAAAAATTGGTTCGGCGCCTTGCGGACTTATATGGCGTTCAGCCAAACCAAATCATGGTCGGGCGTGGCGCGGATGAAGGTATCGAGTGTTTATTACGTACCTTTTGCGAAGCGGGCCAAGACAATATTCTGACCTGTTCCCCGACATTTGGATATTATAAAACCTGCGCAGATGTTCAGGGCGCAGGGATCGTCGATGTCCCGCTAAACGACGCCTATGAATGGGACATGCCTGCTGTGACCGCGGCAGGTAAAGATGCGTCTGTGAAGATGGTTTTCCTCTGTTCACCCAATAACCCAACAGGCAACAGCCTAACGCGCAATGCCATATTGGATCTCTGCGCCGCGCTCCCAGGTACGCTCATCGTTGTAGACGAAGCTTATATAGAGTTTTCACCGCAAGATAGCTTGGCAGATCAAATTAGCAACGCCAGAAATTTGGTTGTCCTGCGGACACTTTCTAAGGCTTATGCTCTTGCGGGGGTTCGCGGCGGGGCGCTTTTGGCAGATGCGGAAGTCATTAAACTTCTGCTGAAAGTCTTACCGCCCTACCCCATTGCGCGACCTGTCGAAACGACGATATTAAATGCCCTCGCGCCATCTGCTATGGCGGTGCATGCGCAGCGTTTAGAGGAAACATTATCTGAACGAGGTAAACTCGCAGAGGCTTTGGCCAAATCAAATTTTGTAGAAACGGTTTATCCCTCTGACGCCAATTTTCTTCTGATGGAGATAAACGATGCCGACGCCCTTTTTGCTCGCTTGCGTCAGTTTAACGTCAAAATACGAGACTACCGTTCCTCTACAGGACGCGTACGTGTTTCTATCGGCTCATCCGAAGAAAATAAGATTGCGCTGCAAGCTTTTGGTGTTGAGGCCGAGACTGAACGATCCGATCGTATTGGCGAAATGTTTCGCAAGACAAAAGAAACCGACATTTCTGTTCGCGTAAATCTCGATGATGCGACTCAAACCAAAATCGAAACAGGTATTGGGTTTTACGATCACATGCTTGAGCAAATTTCCAAACATGGGGGCATGGGGCTAACGCTTTCCTGCGAGGGCGATTTACATATTGACGCCCATCACACGGTTGAAGATACCGCCCTCGCTTTCGGCGCAGCGCTGAAACAAGCGCTTGGAGACAAGGCAGGCATTGGGCGTTATGGCTATGTCATTCCGATGGACGAAACACAGGCGCAAGTCGCGATTGATTTATCCGGGCGTCCCGCGGCTGTTTTTAAAGGTGACTTCCCGACGGATCATGTCGGAGATTTCCCAGTCGAAATGTGCCCGCACTTCTTCGAAAGCCTAGCCCAAACCTTAGGTGCTGCCATCCATATCGATGTTAAAGGTGATAATTCGCACCACATGATTGAAGCCTGTTTTAAAGGCGTTGGCCGAGCGCTTCGCCCTGCTTTAGGAATTGTAGGGGACTCAACTGAAATCCCTTCGACCAAAGGCACCCTGTGAGTCTTGTCATTGTCGATACAGGCTGCGCCAATTTGGCGTCTGTGCAATATGCGTTTGAGCGTTTGGGAGTGGAAGCTAGCATCACCGATATGGCTGAGGCGATTTCATCTGCCGAGCGTGTAGTGTTGCCCGGCGTGGGATCAGCCCCTTTCGCAATGAAGAGTATAAATGAGAAAGGTTTGAAACCCGTTCTGCAATCTCTCACCCAGCCCGTCATTGGGGTGTGCTTAGGGATGCAGCTGTTGTTCGAAACTCTCGAAGAGGGCGGTAATGAGGTTGAAGGCCTGGGCCTTGTTCCTGGAGCAATTAATACCCTGAATACCTGCGACTTACCTTCACCGCATATAGGATGGAATACGCTCACTCCTGTCAAAGACGACCCTCTTCTAAAGAATGTATCCGAAGGTGAATTTGCCTATTTTGTACATTCCTATGCCGCGGATATTTCGGACGCGACCCTCGCGACATCAGACTATGGAACACGGTTTTCAGCTATTGTACGAAACAACAATGTATGGGGCTGTCAGTTTCATCCCGAAAGAAGCTCCAAAACAGGCGCTCAAATCCTCAAGAATTTTTTGGACCTAGACTTATGATTTT
>CAZKHC010000038.1:0-14780 GCA_964552135.1 uncultured Algimonas sp.
TGTTTTGGGAACAGAGGGTCGCAAGTTCGAATCTTGCCGCCCCGACCACGGATTTTCCCAACGCGGTTAGAAATTTCCTCGCGAAGACAGTAGAATGTAAGGCTTTGATAAGGCCTTGCGTGTATGGTTTCCCTGATTTTGGGGAATATGACTATGGCCATTGGATCTACTACAAATAACGCCGTGCCTGTGCAGCGCCAGCCGGTGCCTATGCAAGTTCCAGTGCAGCCACCGCAATCGGAGCCGTTCAAACAGGTTGAAATTGGCCGAATCAGGAATGTTGGCTCTTCCGTTGCGACAATCGCTATCAATAAATCCGTGATTAGGAATAATCAGCTCAATTTAGCGCAAATTGGGACCATTCTGAAAATTGTCACCCATAAGTCCGTCGTTGTAGCGATGGTGAGCTCTTTGAGAATTGGGTCGACAGACGAGGAGGGCATGTCAGATGGATGTGTCGCTCAGCTCAATATTATGGGCGAGATCACGACCAATGAGACGACCCGACAGACCCGGTTCTTCAGAGGTGTTCGGTCGTTCCCAGTTTTGGGCGAAGCTGTGTACAATATGTCATCCGCCGAATTGGGTCTAATTTTTAACCGTGAAAACGAATCCTGTATTGAAGTTGGACGCCTACAGCAGGATAATTCAATTGTTGCGAAGGTCCGAATTGACGATTTGCTATCCAAGCATTTTGCAATCATCGGCTCTACGGGTTCAGGTAAGTCATGTACCGTGGCGCTCGTGCTTCAGGCAATATTGGATAAAAATCCAATGGGCCACGTCGTTTTATTTGATCCTCATAATGAATATTCAAAGAGTTTTGGCGATCGAGCGGAAGTAATCAATCAAGAATCGCTGGATCTTCCATTATGGATTTTTGACTTTGTTGAAACCTGCGAATTGCTTTGTTCTGAGATTGAAGATCAGGCCCGCGAAGAACGCGAAATTCTTCACGACGTTATCCTGAAAGCGAAGCGTCTCTTTGATCGCTCCCTTCGAAGCGGCGACATTAGTAGCCAAGTCAAATTAGATGATATTGAAGGCGAACTTCAACTTGCGACCCACATCAGTTTGGATAGCCCGGTGCCTTACCGAATCCGCGACGTGTCGAAGATCCTCGATCATGAGATGGGGCGATTAGAGAATTCTAACAACCTAGCACCTTATAAGCGTTTAAAGCGCCGTATTTCGACGCTCATCGCCGACCCGCGCTATCATTTCATTTTCAAAAATCAGGCTTCGCCTCGTCCAATTGAAGATATTGTTGGACGTATATTCCGTCTTCCAGTGGCTGGAAAACCAATCTCTTGCCTCGACTTTTCTGGAATCCCATCCGAGGCGCTGAATATCGTTGTCTCTGTCGTGAGCCGGCTCGCCTTCGAACTCGCAACTTGGTCAGAGCGAAAACTTCCCATCCTTCTGGTTTGCGAAGAAGCCCATAGATATATCCCGCGCGATAGAAGTCTTGGTTTTCATTCTACGCGCCGCATTATATCTCGCATCGCGAAAGAGGGGCGTAAATATGGTGTCTCGTTAGGGATTATTTCCCAGCGTCCGTCTGAACTGGAGCCGTCAACCCTGTCGCAATGTTCGACGATTTTTTCTATGCGTTTGTCGAATGAAGTTGATCAAAACTTTGTGCGTGCGGCCGTGCCGGATGGCGCAGCTGAACTCCTGTCTTTCCTTCCATCTTTGGGCACGGCGGAAACCATGGTCTTTGGTGAGTCTGTGAACTTACCAATGCGTGTGGTACTGAATACTTTGGCTGAGGAATATCGCCCGCATAGTTCAAGCGCTCAATTTACAGAACTTTGGCAGCGAGACACGGCGACGCCTGAGCTTATGGAGAGAGTCTTTGAACGTTGGCGTGCCCGAAGCCTTAATCCTGGTGGCAGAAAATTAGAGCCGAGCGCTCGTCCGAAGACTATCCAAGAAACGCGTGCTGCGTTGAAGACTAGAGCGGCGCCCCACAATGCCATGCCGACTCATTCAGCGCGCCAACCTGCGCAGCCAAGGACACAACAAAACCCCGGTGCTCTAGCCGCTCAGGTTAGGGAACGGTTGAAAGCCAAGGCTGCAGGGGGGCAAGCCAAGCCTCAAAATCTGTCAGATGTGAAATCTATGCTAAATTCTGCATTTCATAAGAACATCTGACCAAGGTTTGATTGACCCTTGGGCTGCACGGCGCTATCGCGCTTCTTATGTACGCTAAGATTTACCAGTCTCAACCTTCTGCGATGACCTCTGGCCGGGCCAATGCTGGCGTTTGGGTGCTGGAATTTCAATCGTCGAAGCCGCGTTCGATTGATCCGCTAACGGGGAACACCCGCAGCGTGGATACGCGAGGGCAACTCGATATGAAATTTAGCTCAAAAGAAGATGCGGTCTCTTACGCGAAAGCTAATAAAATACCGCACCGCGTTATTGATAGACCAAAGTCAAAACGCATCCCCCGTTCATATGGGGAAAATTTCGATTATGATCGAAAGCTACCTTGGACCCATTAGGGTTTATTTGGGGACCTATAGCTCAACTGGATAGAGCAGCCGCCTTCTAAGCGGCAGGTTTCAGGTTCGAGTCCTGATGGGTCTGCCACCGTTTTATTATTTAAAATGCGTATCCAAGAAATCTAGGAAGGCCGGCCAATCTTCTTTTACGACACCGTGGGTCCCGGGTCTCGTCCATATTACGATGTCATCTTCAGGTTTAAAATCATCAAGCCGCGTTGCTGTGAAGCTTTGGCCTGTATTTTGTGAGGCCCACCGTGCGGCTTGATAGGCTCCCTCGGGATCAGACCAAACATCCCGGCGCGCATTCCCGAGAAGGATCGGCTTTGGCGCAATAACAGCCAGGAGAGCATGTGCATCTGATGGCAAATCCCGCGGGTTGTCGGTATATTCCGCGGCGGCGGGGGTGAGCCATTGCGGATATTTCTTGACCAAATTTTTCAGGCTCTCGCCTGTTTTGTCTCTAATCAAAGATGCACCAGCGGTTCCAGATTGATGAGAAATCGCTCCATCGACAGATGGGCCATAGGCTGCCGCGAGAAGCGCCGTTTTGCCATATCGAGAGTGACCATATGCGATGATTGGACGGTCGGGTTTTTCAGATTTTAATTGCTTGGCTAGTTCTGTGGTTAGTGAGGCCCAGACGGTCAATGCTCCGGGGCGGTTAGCGTGTTCCCCAAAAATATTGTTGAGCTGTTCGGTTCCGCGGTCCGCCTTATCCGCGACATAGGCTGGGGGATGGACAGCGACGACGCCATAACCTCGATCTAAAATATCCTCATAGGGATGTTCCACAATGTGGCGCCCGAAGAAAAACCTAAAAACGCCACCCAAGGGGCCCATTGACAAGCCTTCACCTTCAAGCGGGGATTCCTTTTTCTTAGCTACAACCGCGCGATTAGACGTAAAATTCTGTGTCAGGATGAGCGGCACATTCGGGTTCTGCGTTGGCGTGACGAATACGAATTCCAGGAGTTGCGGTGCCTGGCCATGGGATATTGAATAAATTCGGCGCTCAACAGTTGCGCGCCCTTCCAACCAGTCGGTCGCTAGAGTCTTTGAAGATCTTAGTTCAAACTGTGTTGGCGCTGTGAACGGGCCAAAGATAGCACGTTCAAATGCAGAAAAACTCGCTTGCGGGTTATCTAATTTCGCTGGGGCGTATGGCGCCGGCGAAAGATCGGCTTGTTGCAGGATTGTCCGGGCTGGCGCACAGGACCCAAGGGCAATGACGCCCCACAGCATCAAGCAAAATATGATGAAATCTAGAGCTTTAAAAAATCTTCGCAAGGGCTTGGTCTATATCTGCTTTAAGGTCTGACATCGCTTCTAGGCCACAAGCGAACCGTATCAGCGGGCCATTAAGGTCATCGGCACAATTGCGACGCAGTTGTGGGTCACAATGTATGACGAGACTTTCAAATCCGCCGTAAGAATATCCAATCCCAAAAATCTCCAAGGTATCGACAAAGCGCAACACGTCCGCCTCTGAAAGGGGCTTTAGGACAACGGAGAATATACAACCTCCACCGGTAAAATCGCGTTTCCAGAGCGCATGGTTCGGGTGATCTGTCACGGCAGGGTGAAGGACTTGTTGAACTTCGTCGCGAGTCATCAACCATTCCGCTAGCGCCAGAGCGGTGGCTTCTTGTTGACGAAAACGCGGAAGAACAGATCGGAAGCCACGCAGGATTTGATAGGCGTCGTCGGGGGAACTGGCATTGCCGAGTTGTTTGGCAGTTGCTTTAGCTTTTTTAAAGGCTGCGTCTTTAGCAAAAACCGCTGCGCCATACATGACATCGCTATGGCCGCCGAAATATTTCGTTGCAGCATGAACAGAAATATCCACGCCCATTGGTAATGGAGAAAGTGTAATGCCCGCCGACCATGTATTGTCGATCAACGTCGTTACACCTCGCGCCTTGGCCGCTTTTACAATTGCCGGAATGTCTTGAATTTCAAAGGTGAGGGAGCCTGGACTTTCGAGAAGAATGAGGCTGGTCCTATCTGTAATCAGTTCCGAAATTTTTGATCCAATTCGTGGGTCATAAAAAACCGTCTCGATATTCATTCGTTTCAAAAATGTTTGGCAAAAACTTCGAGTCGGGCCGTAAGCAGAATCTGTAAGGAGAACTTGATCCCCCGGTTTCACGACCGATAGGATTGGTCCTGTCAAAGCTGCAACACCTGACGGATAAAGTAGAGTTCCTACTCCGCTTTCGAGCTCGGTAAAAAGTTCAGAAAGCGCGTCATGCACTGAACTGCCGTGCCGCCCATATCCGCGGATATCGTTTCGGTAAAGGTCTTCGGCTTTTTCGAACAATAGCGTTGAGGCACGTGTCACCGGATGGCTAACAGATGTGCCTAAACCCGCTGGCGGCCTACCTAGATGCGCAAATTTCGTTTCAAGTTTAAAATCTTTTTTCATCGACTCAGCAAAGCCAGCTCGGAACAGGTAAGTTCTTTTCGCGTAAGAATTCAGGATTATAGACCTTGGATTGATAGCGTTGCCCATAATCACAAAGGATTGTTACAATCGTATGACCAGGGCCCATGTCCCGCGCCATTTGAATAGCTCCAGCCACGTTAATCCCGGATGATCCTCCCAAGCAGATACCTTCGAGTTGGTTCAACTCAAAAATGACCTGGAGTGCTTCAGTATCTGAAATGCGATATTGGCGATCCACAATGACATCTTGCAAATTGGCGGTAATCCGGCCTTGGCCGATCCCTTCCGTGATGGAATTACCTTCCGTTTCTAATTCCCCCTTTTCATAATAGGAGAACATCTTGGAGCCGTAAGGGTCAGCAAGGCCTATTTGCACATCGGGGTTTTTTGCTTTGAGTGCCATAGAGACCCCGCCTAAGGTGCCGCCTGACCCGATGGCGCAGATGAAACCATCGACCTTGCCTTCGGTTTGTTCCCAAATTTCTGGCCCTGTCGTATTTAGATGCGCGTCCCGATTTGCCGTATTGTCAAATTGGTTTGCCCATATTGCCGCATTGGGAGAATTCTCATTCAATTCTTTAGCAAGGCGCTCGGAGACATGAATGTAATTTCCAGGGTTGGAATATGGGTTTGCGTCAACTTCAATAAGCTCTGCGCCTAAAAGTTTAATTGCATCTTTTTTCTCTTGGCTTTGCGTACGCGGCATTACGATCTTGCAGCGATAGCCGAGCGCCGAACAGACCATCGCGAGGCCGATACCCGTGTTACCGGCCGTGCCTTCGACGACAATACCGCCCGGTTTTAAGTCACCGGATTCTTCAGCGGATTGTATAATGGAGAGTGCTGCGCGATCTTTCACAGATTGACCCGGATTGAGAAATTCGGCTTTGCCGTAAATCTCGCAGCCCGTCATCTCTGACGCGTCTTTCAAATAAAGTAGAGGCGTATTCCCGATGAGGTCGAGGACGTTGCGGGCTTTCATCATGATTATTCTCGCTAGGTTTCCTTTGGACCGTGTGCCGCACCAGCGGGCCAAAATCTATAGCTTTTCAACATCTCACGCATCTAGTCGGCATTTTAATTCGGTATTCTTGGTATATGGCTTGTGGACAGACGAGTCGCTTGGCTAGTGGCGGGGCTTTGTCTATGCCATAGAATCGGCAAATCAATTTTTGCGAGTCGTCGCCAATCGTTTACCGGAAATCACATGACTGACCTGACTTTTACTGCTGAACAGCATCGCGATATGTCAAATGCTATTGCTGCCTTATCAATGGATGCCGTTCAGCGTGCCAATTCTGGCCACCCGGGAATGCCAATGGGTATGGCTGATGCCGCAACTGTTTTATTCTCGCAGTTTTTAAAATTTGATCCAAAGGCACCCGATTGGGCCGATAGAGATCGCTTTATTCTCTCGGCAGGTCACGGTTCTATGCTCATCTACAGCCTGCTGCATTTGACAGGGTATGAAGCGTTGACAATGGAGCAAATCAAAAACTTCCGCCAACTCGGGTCAATTACGGCGGGTCATCCCGAATATGGCCATGTCCCGGGCGTAGAAACAACGACAGGACCATTGGGTCAGGGAATTTCAAATGCTGTCGGGTTTGCTTTGGCTGAACGTCAATTAAACGCACGTTTCGGCGATAATCTGGTTGATCACCATACATATGTTGTCGCGGGAGATGGCTGTCTCATGGAAGGCATCAGCCAAGAAGCGATTGGTTTAGCGGGACATTTGGCTCTTAACCGCCTCATCGTTCTTTGGGACGACAATAACATCACAATTGATGGACCTGTCTCGCTGTCAAGTTCGACCAACCAAATTGACCGTTTTAAGGCCGCGAATTGGAACACAATCGCGATTGACGGGCATGACCGCGAAGCTGTTGCTGAGGCTCTGCGTAAGGCCAAAGCGTCCGATAAGCCCACTTTAATAGCGTGTAAGACCACAATCGGGAAGGGTGCGCCGACAAAGGCTGGATTGAATAAGGCACACGGCTCGCCATTGGGAGATGAAGAAATTGCGGGCACGCGTGAGGCACGAGGATGGAGCCACGCCCCGTTCCATATCCCTGATTCAGTTTATGCAGACTGGAAGAAACCAGCTGAGGCTGGCGCGAAAGCGCACGCCGCTTGGGCGGCGCGTTTGAAAGCCGACCCAAAAGGGACGGATTTCAAGCGGGCTATGGCGGGGGAATTGGACGAGGGTTGGCTGGAAGGATTTCAGTCCTACAAAGAGTCGATTGCCGCTGAAGGCTTGAGTATTGCGACACGAGCCTCTTCAGGTAAAGCATTGGGATCATTGACGGAATTGCTTTCGGATTTGATTTCAGGGTCTGCAGATCTCGAAGGTTCTAATAAAACCAAAACACCGGCGACATCTCAGCAAATTCAAGCCGGGTCTTTTGGTGGCCGCTATGTAAATTGGGGAATTCGCGAACATGGCATGGCTGCCGCAATGAACGGTATGGCACTCCATGGGGGCGTGATTCCTTATTCAGGTCTATTCATGGTCTTTATGGATTATTGCCGTCCGTCCGTCCGGCTTGCTGCTCTCATGGGTTTAAGAACGATATATGTCGCGACACATGATTCAATCGGCGTCGGTGAAGATGGTCCGACACATCAACCCGTTGAGCATCTGGCCAGCCTTCGCGCGATTCCAAATTGTTATACTTATAGACCGGCCGACGCTGTTGAGGTCGCGGAATGCTATGAAATTGCGCTTCAAAACAAAACCGCGCCATCTGTTATGGCCTTGACCCGCCAGGGCGTACCTGCGCTGCGAGGTGATGCGACGAAGAACATGTCCGAACGCGGAGCCTATGTTATTCGCGCAGGTAAGGGAGCAGATGATATCGTCCTGCTTGCAACTGGGTCGGAAGTTTACCTCGCAATTGAAGCTGCCGATATTTTGGAAGCAGATGGCGTGTCTGCGCGGGTTGTATCTATTCCCTGTATGGATTTGTTCCTGGAACAAGACGAGAAATATATACGGTCAGTGACAGGCAAGGATTTGCCAAAGATTGGGATCGAAGCAGGAATTCGTCAGGGATGGGACGGATTGATAGGACGCGAGGGGGGATTTATTGGCATGGAAGGTTTTGGCGCATCGGCTCCGGGAGCAAATTTATTCAAGCACTTCGGCATCACATCTGGCGCTATCGTGAAGCTGGCAAAATCTATGTTAGGCTAAGCTATGAAAGAACTTCCGGGCGACGTATTTGTGACAGGACAAATTTTGGCGACGCAAATGCAAGCCTTAGTGGAGCAGGGCGTGATGGGATTTATAAATAATCGCCCGGATATGGAGGCACCCATTCAGCCCCTATCTGAAGAATTGGAAGCTGCCGCACAAAATATTGGAATCGATTACCACCACATACCGATGTCGGGAGGACTATCGCCAGGCCTCATCGAAGCTTCCGTAACCGCTTTTAACACAATGCCCCGGCCTATTGTCGCATTTTGCGCGTCAGGCATGCGGTCTGCGGCCCTTTGGGGTTTCGCTCATGTTGAACAGCTTGGCGTCGATGCAGTGATGGAGGCCTTACAATCCGCCGGATTTAACCTGGAACAAATTCGCCAACCCCTTACCCAGTATCGAGCGGACCTAGCCATATGAAACACCTAGTTTGTCAGGATCCAATATGGATTTGAAACGGGCATTTGGAGTACAATATGCTTGGTTAAAGGGGTACAACGGAGCCATCTTAACCGATGATCTCGTCGCGGCTATTGTTGTCACCATTTTGCTTGTACCGCAATGTCTCGCTTATGCATTACTTGCAGGATTGCCGCCACAAGTCGGTATCTATGCTTCTATTTTCCCCTTGCTGGCTTATGCATTACTTGGGTCTTCAAACTATCTCAATGTTGGTCCAACGGCGGTTATCTCGCTTATGACAGCCGCTTGTATCGCGGTACTGCCCGAGGAATCTCGGTTAGTTAGCGCTGCAGCTCTTGCGCTCATCACGGGAGGGATGTTGATAATTGCTGGCTTATTGAAGGCCGGGTTTGTCATGAACTTCGTTTCGCGCCCCGTTGTATCAGCTTATATTACGGGGGCTGCATTACTGATCATTTTTAGCCAGGCGAAACATATTTTCGGCGTGTCCGTTGAGTCTCAGACAGCTTTTGGGATGGTAAGAGACCTTATAAAAGATCTACCAAATACAAAATCCATTGCTTTTCTAACGGGTATGGCGGCGATTATATTGTTTGTTTTGGTTCGCGGCTTGATGCCTCTTTTGTTGGTGAAGTCTGGGGTTCGCGCCAGAACCGCAAAATTATTAGCTCGAATGGCACCAATCGTAATCATCGCGGGTTTTGTCATCATTAGTGCAGTTTTTGATTTTGGTGGCAAGGCGGCATTATCAATCGTTGGTGAAGTTCCGGCGGGGTTGCCGCCTCTAACATTACCAAATGTCTCATTGGAAACTTATAAGGAGTTCCTTATCCCAGCCTTGGTTATTGCGATTGTTGCCTTTGTCGACAGCACGTCCACGGCACAAGAATTAGCCGCGCGGCGCAAAGAACGGGTTGATACGAATAAAGAGCTTTTGGGTCTGGGCGCAGCCAATGCAGTTGCGGGTATGACAGGCGGCTATCCAATAAATGGATCTATGTCGCGTTCGGCAGTGAATTTTTCGGCCGGTGGAAAGACCCCACTTGTCGGTCTATTGGTGGCTGTTTTTATGGCTTTAACAGCGCTACTTTTGACACCTGTCTTGCGGACCTTACCGCTTTCCGTATTGGCTGCGTTGATTATTGTGGCCTGTTTGAACCTTTTAGATTTCAAAAGTATCTGGCGAACATGGACCTATTCTCGGGCTGATGGAATGACAGCACTTGCAACATTTTTTGCTGTCCTTGTTTTGGGTGTTCAGTGGGGTGTTTTGGCCGGCGTAGTCTTGGCGATGATATTGCACATTCGCACCAGCCTCACACCGCGAATGCCGCTGGTCGGGCGATTTCCGGGAACTGAGCATTACCGCGATGCGGAGAAGTTCAACGTGGAAACAGATGAAAAGGTGAAAACCCTCCGGATAGATGACAGCCTTTACTATGCGAATGCGAGGTTTCTCGAAGACCGTGTTGCCGTCGTTGTCTCTGAACACGCCGAAATGACTGATCTAATTCTGATGTGCACAGGGGTCAGCCGCATCGATGCGAGCGCATTATCAAGTTTAATCGAAATAAATCGGCGCCTAAGGGCGCTTGAGATAAATCTCCATTTGTCAGAAATGCAATCGTCTGTTCGGGAACGGCTTTACCGGTCTGAGTTTTTCGAAAATTTGAATGGAAAAGTTTATCTGTCTCAACATGACGCCATGACCGAGCATCAATCCGAACCCGACTGGACGAAGTTTTCCGATCATATCGATATCCACTAATTTACAAGGGAAATTATTTCCTTTGCGCGGAACCTCTTTCTGCCGTAGCACGATTGGGACGATGCCGTGTGCGCGCGCGATTTTCGCGACCTGCGGCCAAAAGAAAGATGGACCATGCCGGACGAGCAAAATGCCGGCTCTGATGCGGCTGCGCCCAATAGGCGTAGCCCAAGGAGACGAGCGAGACATAAGCGCGGAAGCGGAAAAGGCGGCAGTTCCAATCGTCGTCAGGGCGCGACCTTTGCAGCCTTAGACCTTGGAACAAATAATTGTCGACTATTGGTGGCGCGCGACCAAGGCGACTCTTTTCGCATCATAGACAGCTATAGCCGCGTTGTGCGCTTAGGTCAGGGACTCGCGGCAACGGGGCGGTTGAGTGACGAAAGCATGGATGCAGCCATAGAAGCGATAGGGGTTTGCGCCTCTAAAATTAAGGCGAAACGGGTAAAGCAATGGCGTTGCGTCGCAACAGAAGCGTGCCGAAAAGCAAGTAATGGTAAGGAATTTTTGGCACGTGTGAAGGCCGAAACGGGAATTTCACTTGAAGTCATTAGCGCCCGTGTCGAAAGCCGATTGGCGGTTATGGGCTGTCTCAATCTCGTTGATCCTACCAAGGATGTCTCGCTGGTAATTGATATTGGAGGCGGGTCCACAGAATTATCTTGGGTCGATATCCGAAAATTACGCGATGAGACAACTCAACATCGCCTTCATCGGCCGCCCATTAGTGCTTGGGCATCTCTCCCTATTGGAGTTGTAACGCTCTCAGAACGGGTACCGGAGATTGATGATAAAACGGTTTGGTATAATGAACTCAAGGATGTCGTCCGGCAGACTATTCACGAGCAAGGCTGCGAAACACGTTTCACTAAACTTTTCCAAGAAGGGCGCGGGCATATCATCGGAACATCCGGGACGATAACCTCTTTGGCTGGGATCCACTTGCAACTGCCCTATTACCAACGCGCCAAGGTCGATGGGCTATGGTTTCGCTCGTCGGATGCTGTCAGCGTAGCCCGCGAAATGGGTTCTCGAACCTTCGAGGAACGCGCCAAGGAGCCCTGCATCGGGACGGATCGCGCAAATCTCTTAGTCGCAGGCTGTGCGATTACGGATGTGCTCTGCGAAATGTGGCCATCGAAAATGATCCGCGTTGCCGATCGTGGACTGCGTGAAGGTATGTTAATTGGCCTTATGCAAAAAGGACAAAGACCCAAAAGTCTCTTAGATCATGCCAATTCTATGCCCGCTGAAGCGGTAGAGTTAACCGTCGATGGCGCGTAAACCTCCAAACCACAAAAACCGCCCCGCCCGTCGGAAAATGACGGGATCAAAGATTGAGGGCGAAAAACGGGGGCGCGTGACATCTAAACCTGAGCAGGATGATGCAACGCGGATGCTTCATAAAAAGGTTAAAACGGCGCGCGGGCGAAAAATTTCCTCCAAGCTCTGGATTGAACGGCAAATCAACGACCCATATGTGCGAAAGGCGAAGGAAAAAGGATACCGCTCTCGAGCCGCCTTTAAGCTTGAGGAGTTAGACGATAAATTTGGTCTCATCAAAACAGGCTCGCTTGTTGTCGATCTCGGCTGTGCGCCAGGAGGTTGGGTTCAGATTGCGATGAAACGCGGTGCCGATCGTGTGGTTGGGATCGATTTACTTCCTGTCGATCCAGTTCCGGGTGCAGATTTGATTGAGTTTGACTTCATGGACGAAAAAGCGCCCAGCAGGATTAAGGCTTTACTTGGCGCCGCGCCCGACCTCGTCATGTCTGATTTGGCGGCGAATACAACTGGGCATCGCCAAACGGATCACCTGAAAACAGTGGCTCTTGTCGAGGCTGCAGCAGATTTCGCGATGCAATCCCTCCGTCCTGGTGGGCATTTCGTTACAAAAGTCTTCCAAGGGGGCGCAGAGAAGAAACTTCTAAACCGCCTCAAGCAAAATTTTCAGAAGGTTCAGCACGCTAAACCTGATAGTTCTAGGAAAGGGAGCCCAGAAATCTATCTGGTTGCTCTAAATTTGCAGCGTAGAAGCGAATAATACCGCTTTACTGTGGACAGTCGCATTTTAGCGCAGGAAACCCTTTGCACATCGTCAATAAGGCTGATAACTGCCGCTTGCAAAAGAGATGGAGACTCCCATGGAGATTCGGGAAGGCTTGACCTTCGATGATGTCCTTTTGCAACCTAAGGCATCTGACATTCTGCCCGCTGATGCGTCGCTTAAAACGCGGCTCACCAAGGGTATTGATATTAATGTGCCATTGGTCTCTGCGGCAATGGATACGGTCACGGAAGCAACGCTAGCGATTGCAATGGCGCAAACAGGCGGAATTGGCGTTATCCATCGGAATTTGTCGATTGAAGAACAGGCCGAAGAAGTTCGCAAAGTGAAACGCTTTGAATCCGGTATGGTCGTTAATCCGATTACCATTGGCCCTGAGGCAAACTTGGAGCAGCTTAGGACATTAGGTCGTCACCATAATATTTCGGGTATTCCTGTGGTCGAGGATAGCGGTAAACTTGTCGGTATTGTTACGAACCGCGATGTACGCTTTGCGTCAAACCCAAGAGAGAAAGTCTCCGACCTGATGACCCGTGATTTGGTCACGGTAAAAGAAGGGGCGAGCGAAAAAGAGGCGAGGGCGCTTCTTCACAAGCATCGCATTGAGCGTCTCATCGTTGTGGATGATAAATATCGCTGCGTTGGCCTGATTACCGTCAAGGATATGGATAAGGCGGAGAATCATCCTAATGCATGCAAGGACTCAAAAGGCCGACTACGCGTTGCTGCAGCATCAACTGTAGGTGATGCAGGTTATGACCGCGCGATTGCCTTGATTTCTGCGGGCGCGGATGCCGTTGTCATCGATACGGCGCATGGCCATTCGATTAAGGTCATTGAGCAGGTTAAACGCCTCAAGAAAAATTATCCCGATGCGCAGATTATTGCCGGGAATATCGCGACGGCGGATGCAACCAAAGCACTGATTGATGCTGGGGCAGATGCTATAAAGGTTGGCATCGGTCCGGGGTCGATTTGCACAACGCGGATTGTGGCAGGTGTTGGCGTGCCGCAGCTCACGGCAATTATGGACGCCTGTAAGGCCGCTAAAAAAGCTGGCGTCCCTGTTATTGCCGACGGCGGTATCAAATATTCTGGTGATATGGCTAAAGCTCTCGCCGCAGGCGCGGAATGCGCAATGGTCGGATCGCTGCTTGCGGGTGCAGAGGAAACGCCCGGTGAAGTCTTTTTATATCAAGGGCGTAGCTATAAATCTTACCGCGGAATGGGGTCCGTTTCCGCTATGGCGCGAGGCTCTGCGGATCGCTATTTCCAAAAGGAAGTCAATGATGCGATGAAACTCGTACCTGAGGGTATTGAAGGCCGTATCGCCTATAAAGGGCCTGTCGCACCAATTCTGCATCAGCTCCTTGGCGGTATTCGCGCAACGATGGGGTATACAGGCTCGAAGACCATCAAAGATCTGCATAAAAACGCGGAATTTGTAAAAATTACAGGCGCGGGACTACGTGAAAGCCACGTCCATGACGTCCATATTGCTCGCGAAGCGCCTAATTACTCGATGCCGACATAATGCGCCTTGGGGGACGGATTCAGGCCGCGGCAGAAGTTTTGGAGGATGTAACAGGGCGTAGGACACCAGTTACAATGGCTTTACGGGATTGGGGAAAATCCCACCGTTTTGCAGGCTCTAAGGATAGGTCGGCAATCGGCAATATTGTGCTCGATGCGCTTCGCCAAAAATCTTCTATCGCCTTTCGCATGAATGACGACAGCCCGCGCTCACTTGCCCTTGGAGCCACCGTGTTTTCAGGCGGGGTTTCGGTTGAAGATATTGTTGAACAAACGATGGAAGACAAACATTTCGGCGCGCCACTTACCGAAGATCAAATCGCGAAACTCAAAGGACAAATTGACCTAGAGACGGCCCCTGAATGGGTGAGAGCAGATGTGCCCGATTGGTTGTGGCCTGCCTTTGAAACAAATTTCGACGAAGAGGCGATTGTTGAGGGCGCAGCCCTGACGCAGCGCGCGCCTTTGGATATTCGGGCGAATTCTATCAAAGCTAATCGTGATGATTTAGATTTAAAAGATGCCGTTCCAACTGAAATCTCGCCGATTGGAATGCGCTACGCACCTGTCAAAGGTTTTGGTCGTCATCCCAATGTGCAATCCGACCCTGATTTCTTAACTGGAAAATTGGAAATTCAAGATGAAGGGTCGCAAATCGTCAGCCTCTTGGTGGCTGCAAAACCGGGTGAGACAATTCTTGATTATTGCGCAGGCGGGGGTGGGAAGTCACTCGCTCTAGCATCTGATATGAAGAATGAGGGCGCTGTCCATGCGTTTGATATTGATAAACGCCGCTTAGCGCCGACCTATGAGCGCGCGGC
>CAZKHC010000039.1:0-14710 GCA_964552135.1 uncultured Algimonas sp.
AAATTTTGAGTTTGCCATGGGTTACGCTTTATATTGACCTCGGGTCTGAGCAAAGCTTAATCTATCTACGTGTTGACGGCATTCATAAAATTTTTGGTTGTGCTATTGATCGCGTCTTCCGTCGCGACCACTGCCTTCGCTGGAGCATGGAACCAGCGCGCTGGCGAGGGGCAGGTCATCTCAACGTCGTCTTGGGCTACCGCAAGCCAGATATTTGATGATGACTTTAACGCCGTATCGCTACGCGGCTTTACGAAAACGGAAACGCGGCTTTATATCGAACAAGGGGTAACGGATTGGCTCACGCTCGTCGGCAACACAGGATTTCAAACGCTGAATTTCATAGATGGTGACTCGCAATTTGATTTCAATGGTCTGGACGACATTGAGCTAGGGGCGCAGATAAAGCTTCACGCTAAAAAAGATTTAGCAACAGCAATCAGATTGAGTTACATATTTGATAGTGCATTAGAAAACCAAGCCGTTGATGTTCTTCGCGGCGGCGACCAGATCGAGCTGCGCGGTCTTATTGGGCAAAGCAGAGAAACGCCGCTTGGCGATTTCTTTTATGATGCGCAATTTGCGCTGCGATCGGAGGCATTGAGTGATTTAGACGGTATTCAGGCGGCCCTAACCCTCGGATATAAACCAAAGGAGCGTTGGCTCTTTATGATTCAGTCATTTGCCAATTTTTCGGATAATGAAAACGTTGATGGGTTCGAGGTGCCGGAACAATTTCAACTGAACACACAAATTTCGGCTGGGCATCAATATAAACCTGGACGATATTTACAGATTGGAGTTGGACAAACTGTATTTGGTCAAAATATCGTCAAAGAACGTAGTGTTTTTATAGGGTTATGGACGGAATATTAAGGTGTCGTTTCAGCTTTCATATAGGCTTGGACAGCATCACGGTCTTCTTGTTTCTTCAATCCAATGAAGGACATTTTATTCCCCGGCATGAAGGCTGCGGGCTTTTGAATATACGCATCCATCGTCTCTTCATCCCAGATAATATCGGCAGCGCGCATGGCCTTAGAATAGGCATAGCCTTCTTTGGATGCCGTTTTCGCTCCATAAATAGCCCATAGATTTGGTCCGACTTTGTGCTTTCCACCTTCGTCAAGTGTATGGCATGCGCGGCATCTTTTGTAGATCTTGGCTCCGCGCGTGAGTTCAGGCGATAGCTCCGTACTGGCTTGGATAGGCGCAGGAGTTTGCACAGGGGGCAACTCTTCGCGGGTTTCGTTTCCCCCGCAACCCACGAGGACGAATGCGACAGAGATGCATAGGCTGATTTTTTTCATGTCATTAGTTTGCCTGAATCGCGCAGGAGCTGCAAGTTTTTACAATGGCAGAAAGGTGAATATTTTTGAGGACTAGTTTAGCATATTCGAGCTGCGGAGGGTTCGATTTGTCTCTTAAATTTTTATAGCATTTATGCCATAGCAAAAATGAATAACTCGAGAGACAATTATGACATTCCAAGCCCCCGTAAATGCCATGCAATTTCTGCTTCGCCATGGTGTAGATATGGATAAAATTTTGGCGCTTCCGGCATTTCAAGATACAAATGATGAATTGATTGGTGATGTGTTAAATGGCGCAGCCGTCTTTGCGCGAGATGTTGTCGCGCCGACAAATTGGGCTGGCGATCAAACACCGGCTCAGTTGGATGGGAAGAATGTCACCGCCTCTCCAGGTTTTAAAGAGGCCTATCATGCTTTTGTTGAATCGGGATGGCAGAGCTTGGCCATGAGCCCTGATATCGGCGGGATGGGATTGCCGACGGTCGTCTCTGTTGCAACGAATGAGATGATCTATGCGGCGAATATGGCACTTGGCTTATGTCCGATGCTTACAAGTTCTGCAACCAAAGCGATTGAAGCCCATGCTTCAGAGACATTGAAGGATATTTATATTCCTAAGATGGTCACGGGTGAATGGACGGGGGCTATGTGTTTGACCGAACCTCAGGCGGGTTCCGATTTAGGGCCCGTCCGTACGAAGGCGGCTGATAATGGCGACGGAACCTATTCAATCACTGGCCAAAAAATCTACATTACCTGGGGCGACCATGATTGTGCCGACAATATTATTCATCTTGTTTTAGCTCGATTGCCCGACAGCCCGGAGGGTTCCCGCGGCATTAGTCTTTTCATTTGCCCGAAAAACTTCGTCAATGAGGATGGCAGTCTAGGAGATCGGAATGATTTTTATCCCATTGGTCTCGAGCATAAGCTTGGTATCCACGGGAGCCCGACCTGCGTTATGGAATTCAATGGTGCCAAAGGGTGGCTTGTCGGCGAAGTTAATCGAGGCTTGGCTTGTATGTTCACCATGATGAACGAGGCACGTCTCTTCGTGGGTGTTCAGGGCGTCGCAGTGGGGGAGCGGGCCTATCAAGCAGCGCTCCAATATTCTCATGATCGGGTCCAAGGGACGCCTCCGGGCGAGGAAAAAGGCGCGCCGATTGTACATCATCCTGATGTTCGTCGCATGTTAATCGACATGAAAGCCCGGCTTATGGGTGCGCGCGCAATCGCTATGGCAACGGCCGCAGCGGATGATCTTGGCCAACATGCCCGAGCAGAGTTATTGACGCCGATTACAAAATCCTATGGATCGGATATGGGCGTGGATGTCGCTTCAATTGGAGTGCAGGTGCATGGCGGCATGGGTTATGTTGAAGAAACTGGCGCGGCGCAGCATTTAAGAGACTCGCGCATTGCTCCAATTTACGAAGGGACAAATGGGATACAAGCGATGGATCTTGTGGGTCGAAAACTCCGCCGTGATGGCGGCGAAGAAATGCGTGCTTTGATTGCTGACTTGAAGGACATCAAAACCTTAGCGGAAGCAAGTTCCGGTCAAGGCGAGGGGGATTTAACGGTGTGTGTTCGCGCTTTAGGGGCGGGCATTGATACGCTGACAACGGCAACGGATATTTTACTCAACGCCAAAGATGATGACGCCCTATCCGTTGCGACGCCGTATTTGACGCTTTGTGGGAAAATTCTGTCTGGTGCGCTATTGATTAAAGCTGTGGCAAATGGCTTCGCTGCTGGTGACAAACATGCGGGACCGATGGCAAGCCTAGCGCGCTATCACGCGCTGTCTGTTATGCCGCGAGCCTCAGCGCAGCTCGATTTTATCCGCGCGGGTGCTGATCCTGTGTTCGATTTTCCAGTCGGACAGCTTGCGGACCTCTAGATTAATGCTCTAAAGGGCTGGAATGTCTGCACAAAACAAAGTTCGCCGTATAACAGCGCCTCAGATTACGGCTCGAAAGGGCGGCGATCCCATCGTGTGCCTCACGGCCTATGATGCGCCAACTGCGGCTTTGGTCGATGAATATTGTGATCTTATCTTAGTCGGAGACAGTTTAGGCATGGTTGTCCATGGCCTCACCAGTACGGTTGGTGTCACGCTTGATATGATGATTTTACACGGGCAGGCCGTCATGCGGACGTCCGAGAAGGCGCTTGTTGTCGTTGATTTGCCCTTTGGTAGTTATGAAGACAGCGTCGAAACCGCATTTAAAAGCGCGTCGCGCGTTATGATGGAAACGGGTTGCCAAGCTGTGAAAATAGAAAGCGGTTCCTACGCGGCAGAAACGATAGCTTATCTCGTTGAGCGCGGAATTCCGGTGATGAGCCATGTTGGGCTTCGCCCGCAGAGTATGAATGTGCTTGGCGGATTTAAGGCGCGCGGTCGCCGCGCGGAGGTGGTCGATGATATTATTGCCAACGCAAAAGCCGCCGCAAAAGCAGGTAGTTTTGCCGTTGTTGTTGAAGGGGTTTCAGAAAAACTTGCCAATCGCGTTACCGAGGCCGTGGATATCCCAACGATTGGGATTGGCGCGTCCGCGCAATGTGACGGCCAAATTTTAGTGACGCCAGATATGTTAGGTCAATTTGAACGCGTGCCAAAATTCGTCAAAAAATTCGGGAATCAACTTGAAATGACGCGTGAGGCTATCGCGCAATATGCCGCTGATGTAACGGATCGCAGTTTCCCCGGAGAGGCCAATCTCTACCGTTTTAAGAAACCGCAATCCTGACCCATCGGTAATGCCGTTAGCTGTTGTATCTGCTCGGGCGCGCGGGTAGTCTGGGCTAAATTTTCTGGTGCTTAGCACTCCCTGATTCAAGGACCGAAACGTGGTCGATTTTATCAATGAGGTTGAAGAGGAACTCCGCAAGGACGACTATAATCGCCTCCTCAAAAAATATGGACCCGCAATTGCGGTTGTTCTCATTCTAATCGTCGCAGGAACAGGTTTCCTCGAATATCGAGAATACGCTGGCAAGAAACAGGCCCGGTCTGTCGCGGCTGTTTACACAGCAGCAGATGCGCAGCTTAATAACGGTCAAAAAGACGAAGCCGTCGCGGCCTTTGTAGATTTGGGGCAAACGGGGCCTGAAGGTTATGCAGGCTTAGCGCTAATGCGCGCCGCTGCCATCCGTCACGATCAAGGTGACATATTAGGCGCAGTTCGGTATTTTGATCAGGCGGCTGATAAATTCTCAATTGCGCGCCATAAACAATTGGCGCAGCTAAAGGCGGCTTACCTTCTTGCGGATCAAGGCGCATATTCTGATGTAATTGGCCGCATGACGCCTCTCGCGGTAAAAGACGCGCCCTACGAATATTTGTCTCGTGAGTTGCTGGGGTATGCGCATGCGGAATCTGGAAATGCGTCTTCGGCGCGTGAGCAATTTGCATTTCTTACTTCAGTTCCTGGTGTTCCGCCAACAGTCAAACAAAGAGCGGAGCAATCTATGGCGTTGATGAGCACAACAGCCTCGCTGTCTGCGCCTAAGCCGGTTGAAGCCGAACCTACCCAAGCTTTGCCTGAAACAGAACCAGAGCCAAATACGACGACGCAGGAAGATGCGACCAATGAAGATTAAGTCATACCTCCTTTTAGCTCTAAGCACGAGTTTGCTGAGTGCGTGCTCGACGCTGGATGCTATCAATCCTTTTGATAAATCGGATGCGGATATTCGCGCCGAACAGGGCGATGTTGCCGGCGATGATCAAAGGATTTCGATTCTAGAATTGTCGGAAACATTGTCCGTCGAAGCGCCAACTGCACCCGATCTGGTTATCCTTCCTGACCCTTATGTAAATTCAGATTGGCCTCAAGCGGGCGGAAATGTGCAACATGCGGTACAACATACAGGTGCAACTGGCCCATTAGACAAAGCGTGGTCAACTGATATCGGTGAAGGTTCTGGCAAAAAAGGGCGCGTCATTGCGGCACCTGTCATTGCGGGGGGGAAAATCTTCACAATGGATGCTCGCTATAATGTTCGCGCGATTGAAGAGGCCACGGGTAAAAATATCTGGTCCTTTCAAGTCGAAGGGATTGAACGCGAGTCGACACGAGTTGGTAAAACCAGCTTTATTGATCGCATTAAAGACCCACTTACTTTCACCGATGGTGATGGCACAGATAAAGAAGGTGTTGGGGGCGGCATCGCATTTGCCAATGGCAATTTGTTTGTCGCGTCTGGCCTTGGAAAGATGCTCGCCCTTGATGCAGAGACGGGCGGAGTGATTTGGTCCCGGGAGACCCGGGTTCCTCTCAATTCAGCGCCGACAGTGGATAATGGCCGCGTTTTTGTCATCTCAGATGATAATGAAATGTTCGCGCTAAATTCAAATACGGGCGATGTGCTCTGGTCCTATCAAGGCATTATTGAAACGGCGTCCATGCTGACTTCGCCTGCGCCTGCGGTGGTTGATGATGTTGTACTTGCGCCATTTTCATCAGGAGAATTGATTGCCCTTCGCGTTCAAAACGGCGGCGTGCTTTGGCAAGACTCTTTGTCGTCAACAGCGCGCTTAACGCCTCTTGCGTCCTTGAATGATATTTCGGGCGGCCCTGCGGTTGCGGATGGATATGTCATCGCAAGCGCCCAAAGCGGAGTCATGACAGCTTTTGACCTTCGGACAGGACAGCGCGTCTGGTCACAGCCTGCGGGTTCTTTGAGTATTCCATTAATTGTAGGTGATGTTGTTTATACGGCGACAACGACGGGGCAGGTGGCGGCCTTATCTAAGTTGGACGGAACAATCCATTGGATCCAGCAATTAGAAAATTTTAAAAATGCGAAAAAGCGCAAAGAGCGCACGGTTTGGACAGGACCACTTTTAGCAGGCAATCGTTTGGTCGTTGCGAGTTCGCAAGGCCACGTGACACTGCTTGATCCGCGGGCCGGTACGATTCTAAAAGAGATGAAAATCAGCGACCCTGTCTTTGTGCCGCCAATTATTGCGAATGAAACCGTCTATATATTGACTGACGAGGCCAAGCTCGTCGCGCTCAGATAGTTCTGTGGCGCGCAAGCGGCGCTATGAGGACGAAGACGAGCAGGAACCGCCAAATACGCGGCCTGCTCGTATTGCCGTCATTGGGCGTCCGAATGTAGGGAAATCTACGCTATTTAATCGAATGGCGGGTAAAAAATTAGCCATCGTAAATGATACGCCGGGCGTTACTCGCGATGTCCGGGAGACGAAATCTCGCCTGCGTGGCCATGATATGACCTTGATGGATACGGCCGGATTTGAAAATGCAACGGGTGATAAAATCGAAGCCCGTATGCGCAGCCAGACTGAAGAGGCGGTTCAGGGCGCGGACATCTTGCTGTTTGTCTATGATGCGCGTGAAGGGGTTACCCCGCTAGATCGTATATTTGCTGAATTTGTCCGTAAACAAGGCAAACCGACTGTGTTGGTTGCGAATAAATGCGAAAGCGGCGCAGCGGATGCGGGCGTAACTGAAGGCTACTCTCTGGGTATGGGCGATCCGGTAGAGGTCGCGGCAGAGCATAATATCGGTATGGTCGATTTAGATGATGCCGTTGATCTCGCCTTGCGGGAAGTCAAGCTTGAGGTCGATCCTGAGCCTCTTGATACCACCGAAGCGCCGGTTCGTATCGCTATTGTTGGCCGTCCGAATGCCGGTAAATCAACGCTTATTAACACGCTGATTGGGCAAGACCGCTTGCTAACCGGCCCTGAAGCTGGCGTGACGCGCGACTCGATTACGATTGATTATGTTTGGCAAGGGCGCCGCGTACAATTTCACGACACGGCGGGAATGCGTAAGAAAGCCAAGGTTCAAGAAACGCTGGAGCGGATGAGCGTTCAGGACTCGCTCCGCGCTATAAAATTTGCGCAAGTTGTTGTGCTCCTCATGGATGCAACCTCGCCCTTTGATAAGCAAGATTTGCAAATCGCAGACCTATGTGAACGCGAAGGGCGCGCGCTTGTTATCGGCGTCACCAAATGGGATCTCGCCGAGAACAAGTCTGAAATGTCTAAGGCTTTGCGCGAAACGGCGGCGCGCCTGTTACCGCAGATTAAGGGCGTGCCGGTTGTGATGTTCTCTGGACTAACAGGGAAATCCGTTGATCGCCTCTTACCTGCGATTGAGCGAGTGCAGATTGACTGGTCAGCAAAAATTAAAACGTCTGAGCTGAATGATTGGCTGTCGGAAAAGGTCGCGCGCCATCCACCGCCCGCCGTAAATGGACGCCGAATTAAGCCGAAATATATCAGCCAGACAAAAACGCGTCCGCCTACATTTGTACTTAAATGTTCGCGCGCCACAAAGCTTCCAGAGAGCTATAGGCGCTATCTTATCAATGGTTTGCGCGAAGATTTTGATCTTTGGGGTATTCCTATCCGGCTCTATATAAAGGCTGATAGCAACCCGTACGACACGGATAAACGCATTCAAGGTAAGGAACGATTGGGTCGCGTAAAGAAAGGTCGTGAAGATGTGGGACGGGTTAAGAAACATCCGCGTAAAGATCGGGACTAATCTTTAAATTTAAGCAACTGCCGCGTCTCATTATGTTTCGCGCTCAATAGTTTTGACAGTTTCGGCCAATGGTCGGCGGGATCAGGCAGCACGCTTGCGTCTTCACCGGGCACAGCTTTCGCGCGCATGGCGGTGCGCGTTCCGCCGGGGTCGTAGAGATTTACGCGGACGGCTGTAACTTCTGTTTCGTCGGCATAGATATTGGCCATCGCCTCCAATCCAGCTTTGGAAATCGCATAGGCCCCCCAATAGGCGCGGTGGCTTTGCGCGACGGAACTTGTGACGGCCACAACCCGGCCAGCGACAGAGGCTCGTAGCAGAGGGTCGAGCGTACGGATGAGGCGATAATTCGCCGTGAGATTTACTGAGATGACGCTGTCAAATTCTTTGGGTTTGATATGAGGTAGCGGCGTAATATCTCCGAGTTGTGCTGCATTGAGCAGTAGCCCATCCAATTTCCCGAAACGCTCATGTAATGCTGCGCCAAGCCGATCAATCGAGTCGCCATCCTTGAGGTCCATAGGAACCAACGTGCATTGACCGCCTGCGGTTTTGATATCGTCATCTAAATCTTCGAGGCCGCCTTGGGTGCGCGCAATCGCTATGACATGTGCGCCCTCTGCTGCGAGATGTTTCGCTGCCGCATAACCGATACCGCGCGAGGCCCCTGTGACGAGGATAATTCGGCCCGAATGATTCGTCATGATGTTTACGCGACTTCGACGAGGAAGGAGAGTTGTTTTCCGCCTAAAAGCTTACGGTCGCGATCTATCAGCGGCGTCGGATAAGCGCCCGTGAAACAATGATCTGTATATTGCGGCGCATCTTCCTCGCGGTATTTTTCGCCCATCGCCCAATAGAGACCTTCAACGGAGAGGAAACCGAGGCTGTCAACTTCGAGCATGGACGTCATTTCTTCGAGCGAGTAATTCGCCGCGATGAGTTTTTCTTTCGTCGGCATATCAATCCCGTAGTGATCGGGGAATTTAATCGGCGGGGAAGCAGAGCGGAAATGCACTTCTTTGGCGCCTGCGGCTTTAATCATGCGGACGATTTTTGTCGATGTTGTTCCGCGAACAATGGAGTCATCTACAAGTAGAACGCGCTTGCCTTTAATCATGGATTTATTGGCCGAATGTTTGAGCTTCACGCCCATGTCGCGGATTTGCTGGGTCGGCTGGATGAAGGTCCTGCCAACATAGTGATTTCGAATAATCCCAAGCTCAAACGGGATGCCGGTTTTCTGCGCAAATCCGAGCGCCGCCGGAACACCGCTATCCGGGACTGGAATGATGACATCCACATCAGCAGGTGTCTCTTCCGCCAGGCGCTCACCCATACGCTTGCGGACTTCATAGACAGACTTTCCGTCGACGATACTGTCAGGGCGAGCGAAATAGACAAATTCAAAAATACAGGGGCGGGACTCCGCATTCGGAAACGCTGTGAAACTGCGAATACCGTCTTCATTAATTACCACCACTTCGCCGGGTTCAACTTCGCGGATAAATTCGGCTTCAATCATATCAAAAGCGCAGGTTTCGGAAGCCAGAACATAGCTATCGCCTATACGCCCTATCAGGAGCGGGCGAATGCCAAAGCGGTCACGCGCGCCAATCAACATATTTTCGGTCATGCCCACAAAGGCGTAACCCCCATCGACTTGGCGGATAGCGCCAACGAGACGGTCAATGAATTCACCCTCTTTGGCGCGGGCAATGAGATGGATGACGACCTCCGTGTCGGAAGTGGATTGGAAAATCGCGCCTTTTTTGACGAGTTGTTCGCGCAGCGTGAAGGCATTGGTGATGTGGCCATTATGCGCGAGAGCAAATCCGCCAGTGTGAAGTTCTGAGAAGAGCGGCTGCACATTACGCAATACTGTTTGCCCTGCGGTTGAATAGCGCACATGTCCAATGGACAAATGCCCTTCAAGACGTTCTGACGGATCATTTCCTGTGAAGTTATCGCCGACAAGACCTAAGTGTCGTTCTGTTTTAAACTGGGTCCCATCTGTCGAAGCGATGCCGCAGGCTTCTTGTCCCCGATGCTGAAGCGCGTGAAGGCCTAGAGCTGTAAGAGACGCGGCATTTTCTAATCCGAAAATTCCAAAAACACCGCATTCTTCGCGAATTTTATCGTCATTCGGGTCAAATTCGCAACTCGGATTGCTCATTGTTTTGGCTCCAACAGCTCTTCCGTTATGCCTTCTATATCGCCATCTTTGATACGTTCGGCATAGGTTTTGACTTTCGCAAAAGGTAGTGCGCGAAGGCCTGCTCCAATTTTATCCAATAGCGGGTAAAATGTAGAATTGGTCAGCATATCTGGCAGCGGTTTAGCTTCGCCTTCCATTTGCTCGCGCATAGCTTTTGGCATTTTATCCAGAACTTCGTTATATATGCCCTGCTCAATCAGGTTTTTCTTGTAGCTTTGGGCCTCTGCTGCGGCCCGGTTTCCTGTCGTGAGCGCAATGACGCCAAGGGACGCGATAATCAATCCGCGCGCGATGCCAAAGCCCGCGCCCAAGAGGCGGTCAAGTAAGCCGGATTCTTTCCCAGCGATACTCTTTCCAATCTTTGACATGATCAAAGCCATTAGAAGATAAGTGATAAAGAATACACCGACGAGTAGCGCGCCGTCAGCCAGCCAGGTCGGCGAGATAAAGTCTTGCGCGGCAAAGCGATATTGGCCCCATACAAATAAGGTCACTATCGCGGCAAAGAGGAGCGCGGCAATCGAGATGATTTCACGCAAAAAGCCCCGCGAGGCCGCATAGAGCATAGAAATGAGCAAAATGATGAGGACGACTACATCAAAGCCATTCAAATCCCACGGCCCGATTTTAACAAATTGTATCAGTTCGGCGGTCATGAGGCGGGCGAGTCTCCAGTTAGGCGGCCCAACTCGTTGGATGATCTAGACCGCTTTCCGTGCTCGCTTCTACACGTCTGATGAGGTCGGGCAAAGCCTTGATTGTAATGATTGGCAGGGCGGCATTGTCATTTTGGTCGCGTCCGTCCTTACGTTTCCGCGGATTTGCCGTGATTGCGCGGTGAAACCCGAGTTTTGCGGCTTCTTTTAGTCGTGCTTCTGCGCGTCCAACGGGACGAACATCGCCGGAAAGGCTGATTTCGCCGAAAATGACCGAATCAGATGGAAGCGGTACATCAAAGGCGGATGAGGCGATGGCGGCTGCAACGGCGAGGTCGGCTGCGGGTTCACTTATCCGAAGCCCGCCCGCAACGTTTAAATAGACATCTTTTCCCGCGAAACTCACCCCGCAACGCGTCTCTAAGACAGCCAACACCATCGCCAATCGGCTGCTGTCCCATCCAACAACAGAGCGGCGCGGCGTGCCGAAAGCCGCCGGCGCGACTAAGGCTTGAATTTCGGTAAGAACAGGGCGGGAGCCTTCAAGTCCGGCAAAGACGGAAGCGCCGGATGAGGTTTCGCCGCGTCCATCAAGGAAGAGGGCGGAGGGGTTAGGGACTTCGGCCAATCCACTTTCGCGCATTTCGAAAACCCCGATTTCATCCGTTGGGCCAAATCGGTTTTTATGCGCGCGTAAAATACGGAATTGATGGGCGCGGTCACCTTCGAAATATAGAACGGCATCGACCATATGCTCAACGACCCGAGGTCCTGCGATTTGTCCGTCTTTCGTGACATGACCGACGAGAATGACGCAAGCGCCCCGCTTTTTGGCAAATCGGGTGAGTTCCTGAGCGCAAGCACGGACTTGCGCAACCGTTCCGGGCGCGGCGCCAAGTTGGTCGGTCCAAAGTGTTTGAATGGAATCGATGATGATTACGTCAGGTTTTGTCTCCATCAAGCCATCGAGAATAGGGCCGAGTGAGGTTTCGGAAGCAAGATTGACGGGGTGTTCGGAAACGCCAAGGCGTTTCGCGCGGCGACGCACTTGTCCTGTGGATTCTTCGCCGGAGATATAGGCTGTTTTTAAGCCGCGCGAGGCAAGCGCCCCTGTTGCTTGCAGGAGAAGTGTAGATTTTCCGATGCCCGGATCCCCGCCAACGAGGAGCGCAGAGCCGGGAACGAGGCCGCCGCCCGTAACGCGGTCTAATTCTTCAATACCAGTTTTGAGGCGCGGCACATCCTTGGACACTCCGCCAAGATCGACGAATTCCATCCCGCGCCCTTTGCGGCGTTTATGCGCAGGTTTCGCGTTTTGACTCTGGGCTTCTTCGACAAGTGTATTCCATTCACCACACGCATCGCATCGTCCGGCCCATTTCCCGTGAACGCTCCCGCAGGATTGACAAACGAAGATTGTGGACGGTTTTGGCATAGGCCGTCATCACATATCAAAAGGTCCCTGTCAAAGTTTTGTTTCTGTTTTGTTCTAATTCTCGAGCAGTGGCTTTGACGTCATTTCTACCCATTTAAGTGAAATTTTAGCCGTTAAAGCTTGCTGGCGACGATCGCTTCGAGGCGCGCTGTATTGGCGCCGGAGATATATTCATCGCCAATCACGAAGAAGGGCGTTCCGGTCAGAGCAGGGAGCCGATTTGCAAGCTCCAACGTATCGCTGATGTGTTGCTCGATCGTCGCGTCGGCGATATCTGCTTCATATTTACGCATATCCAAACCGATTTTTTCGGCTGTTGTGCGAATAATGTCACCGCTGAGGCGCGGTTCGCTCATAAGCGCGAAATGCATCTCAGCATATTTTCCTTGGCGCTCTGCCGCGAGAGCGGCTCTTGCAGCTAAGCGGGACGTTTGCGTCTTGTGGTCAAGAATAGGGAGCTCTTTGAAGACGACGCGAATATCGTCCCCATATTTCGCGACAGCCTCTTCCACCCACGGGGTCGCGCGCTTACAAAATCCGCAATTATAATCGAAGAACTCGACAATGGTTACTTTCGCATTGTCCGGCCCTATTGCGGGGTCGCGAGGGTCATTTTCGAGCAAATCTTTTGCAGATATAATGGATTCGCGATAAATTTCTTGCTCCTGCGCGGCTTCCTTTTCCTGAAGCTTTATAATTGCATCGCGAATGATTTCCGGGTTTTCGAGAATATACTCTTTTACAAGGGTTTCGATTTCGGATTTCGTGAGATTTGTTGTGGGGCCAGCCTCGGCGCAAGAGGCGGTCATTAAGCCAATCGCCGCGATGGACGTCATTAGGAAGGGTCTCATAGGAATTCTCTGTTTATTATCCGAATCGTCTATTCTTTGTACTCAAGACGAGATTATATGGATAACGTCAATGCGAAGTGAAGCTGACCAGTGGTTTTGGGCCTCTTCTTTTACTTCTTTTCTTTAGAAGCTGCGTTTCTGCCACGACAATGATATCCGAGGCGCGGCGCCATTGCGGTAGAGTTCGAGGTAAATCTTCTTGAGCTCGCTGCGCGAAATCTCTTGCGCTTTGGAAGTTTCCTAAGGCGTAAAACCGTTCGGCCGTTGCGTATTTAGCGAGCGGTGTTTGGCCCTGGCGTTCGTAAACATCGGCAAGAAGATACCAAGCATAGGAATTTGAAGGCTCGGTAATCAAAGCCGATTTTAAAAGATCGACGACTTTTGCGTAATCCCCACTATCGCGTGTTTCTAATGTGGCTTGCGCGAGGGCAATTTCCAGTAAAGGCGAGTCTGGTCGGAGCTCCAACGCGCGCCTAGCAGGTTCAATCGCTTTTGTTCTTTGACCCGATTCATATAAAATCTGGGCTTTGAGTTCATGGAAATAGGGATTTTGAGGCTCATCTTCGATGAGACTGTCAATCTCTTTAATCGCGTTTCGAAGGTCAGCTTGCTTGAAGTTCGCAACGGAACGCGCGTAGCGAGCCGGTTTAGATTGATCCGATTCTGGGAAACGCGAATACACTTCCGCTGGTCCATTTAGGAAACCGCGGAGTTTTGCTTGCATCATCTTATGCTTATGAATGTCTTCAGGCGGATCACTTATTTCGCCATATTTAGAATCGCGCACGCGTTCGCGAAGTGCGTCAATTCTATCGGCAGATAAAGGGTGACCCCGGAAATAGGGATAGCGCCGTGCTTGGCTCAGAACTTCTTGAGCGCGAAATTTTTCAAAAAATGCGATTAAGCCTGCGCCGCTTTGACCTGAACGCTCCATATATTCAAATGCATATTGATCGGCTGCAGCCTCATTAACACGAGAGTAAGAGAGGGCTTCCAGAACGCCAAATTGTTGTGAGCCGCCAAGAATGAGCGCCCCAGCTTCGCTGTCACCGGCTAATATTGCCGCGAGGCCAAGACCAGCCGCAACTAATATCGCGCCGTATGCACTCCGGTTTCCATAGTCGGAACGCACAATATGGCCACCGGTAATATGGCCTGTTTCATGCGCGATAACGCCTTTGAGTTCATTAGGAGTCTTTGCCGCTAGGATAAGACCAGAATGTAAAAAGATGTTTTGACCGCGCGTTACAAACGCGTTGAGAGAAGGGTCATTGACGATGTAAATATCCACCGCAGAAGGCGTTAGCCCGCCAGCCCGTAATATGGGGTCGGTAAACTCGCGCAGAGTTTCTTCAATTTCCGTATCCCGGAGCAAGGATTGCGCATTCGCCTGCACAGCAGAAAACATCACGCAACAAAAAGTCATTGCGATGATTTTTAAGGCAGATGGCCAGGACTTAAAAAAGCTATTCATATTTAGGGTGTGAAGCCTCTCATTGCAGTGGTCAAGTTACGCACGTGTTAGACTTGATGACACTTACGAGAGCAAAACTGAACCTAGGCTGATTTCATCGGAGTGCGATAGCACCCCGATTTGTCGTGAATTGGCAATGCACTAGTCCTTTTTGCGGCGATTCCACCAACCGCGTTTTGTCTTTTTCTTGGGCTCCGCAGCGGGCTCTGCCGCCGTTTTTACAACGGGCTCTG
>CAZKHC010000040.1:0-14518 GCA_964552135.1 uncultured Algimonas sp.
GGCGATGCCCATGCGGGGAAAACCGTTCAGCACCGCTATGACAAACGCCGCAATCCTGATGCGCCCAATCTGCGTCAGGTCCATTTGATGCATGCCGAGCTATTCGATCAGGTTGCGGAATTTGGCATGGAAGTAGGTCCTGGCCAAATGGGCGAAAATATCACGACCCGAGACATTGATATTTTGAACCTGCCGCGCGGCACGCATTTGAAAATTGGCGAAGCGGTCATTGAGGTCACAGGCCTGCGGAACCCGTGCAAATATCTAAATGAGATCGCGCCGGGCCTTTTAAATGCGTGTTTAGCCAAACATGATGACGGCACGAATTTCCCCCAAAGCGGCGTGATGGGAATTATCATTTTGGGCGGAGAGGTCAGGGCGGGGGACGCAATTGAAATCATTGTCTCGGCTGAACCACATGAGCGCCTTCAACCCGTTTGATTTTTTCGGAAGGTGACGGAGCCTCTATTCGGTCGGCGGCTCAGTAGTTTCAGAGTCTGAAGCGTCCGGCGTATAACGCGCGTCTCTATCCGTTTTGTTTGTCACAATAAGGAATGTTGAAAAGGCGATAATCCCTAAACTCGCAGCCATAATAAAGGGCGCTCCTGGAACATATGGCGTTATACCGCCAAATGCATCTGCCGCAATCCGAACGATATTTTCGGGGAATGTCGCGAGGCCTAAACCGTCTTTTAAAGTCGTTTCGCCATAACGATTAAACATACCGGCCATTAGGAAAGGTCCTATCATGAGGGCGAGACCTTGGGCCGCGCCGATGGCGCCTTGTAGCTCGCCTTGTTCAGATTCTGAAATACGGCTGCTCATCATATTTGTCAGGGCCGGGCCGTAGAGACCCGCAAAAGCGGCGAACGGACCGGCAGCATAAATAATCCATCCTTTATCTGCGCTGCCCATCATAGTGTAAGCGATAATAGCGGAGACGATGCCTATAATACCGGCCCAAAACAGACCAACTTTAGGGATAATAATTCGAATAAGGCCGCCTTGGACAATCATGCTCGCTATGCCGAAAGCACCAAGAGAAAGACCAACATCGCCAGTACTCCATCCTAGCCCTTCTATCGTCGAAAATGCGTAGGTTGTGGGATATACGGTGTGTGCCATCGCTAAGAGAAACAGGACGAAAATTAAACTCTTTACGCCAGAAATGCGTCCCAATGAGACAAGCGAGCCTAGGGGATTTGAACGTTTCCAACTAAAGGCTCGCCGTTTTTTAGGTGTGAGTGTTTCCGGTAAGAAAATATAACCATAGACTACATTAATAAGCGAGATTATGCCGGCGGCGATAAAGGGTACTCGTGGGCCATATTCTCCAAGAAGACCGCCAATGACCGGCCCCAGCATGAATCCAACGCCGAAGGCCGCTCCAATCAGTCCGAAATTTTGCGCCCGTGTTTCGGGCGGAGAAATATCGGCAACATAGGCATTGGCGGTAGTGAAGGTTGCTCCAAATGCTCCAGCAATAATGCGTCCCAAAAATAGAAAAGCGATTGTCGGGGCAAAGCCCATGATGAAATAATCAATACCGAGACCCAAGAGAGACAGCAGCATAATCGGACGTCGTCCAAAACGGTCCGAGAGCCCACCAACAATGGGCATACAAATAAACTGAAAAAGCGCAAATACAAAGGTGAGCCACATGCCATAAATGACGGCGTCGCTATTGGAGAGACCTGTCAGATCTTTTAGGAGCTCAGGCAGAACAGGAACCATAATCCCGAAGCCGATTGAATTGATCATCACCGTTATCAAAATGAACATCAGCGCATTTTTTGATGTGTCAGTCTTGGCTGTCATGCCGAGGCCTTAAGCTACTCAATCGGTTTTGCGAAGGGTGCAAATTCGACCATCAGTCGTTCATAGACGGGCCGTTTGAACGGCACAATTGTCTCACCAATTGTACTTAGTTCGGCCCAGCGCCATTCGGAAAATTCTTGTGGTCCGTGCGCAGTTAAATCCACGTCCGATCCATTACCTAAATAGCGAAAAGCGTACCATTTTTGACGTTGCCCGACGGTGTTTAACCGCTTTGTATTCTTAGCTAATATGTCCGGTGGGAAGTCGTAATACAGCCAGTCTTTAATTTTTCCGAGATATTCCATGTTGTCGGCGATAAGGCCTGTCTCTTCAAAGAGTTCCCGCCGTGCGGCCACCTTTGGTTTTTCGCCTTTGTCGATACCGCCTTGAGGACATTGCCAAATATGAGGTCCCGTTTCGCCAAACCGTTTACCCAGCCAAATTTGACCATGCTTATTGAAAATAGCGACGCCGACATTGCGGCGGTAATCCGATTTGTTGCGTTTCATCTTATTTGAGGGCTGACGTGGCGGGGGCGAGCTGTAAGTTCTGTCCCTCAAGGGTAGCTATCCATGTTCGAACTTCTGACAAAGTTTCGGGATAGACAAACCCAACCCCGACCGGATGGGAGCCTGACTTGGCCGTTTGACCAAGGCTGGAGAGGCGCGCTGCAATTACACGCGGAACGGGGTGTGGATCAATGAGACCATTTCCGCTCTTAAAAGGCTGGCCTGTCGACTGTGCGATCCCGGTCAGCGACGGTGCTTCAAAGGCGCCGTCTGTGAAAAAACCTACGCCCGTACGAGACAAGTGATCCATATAAGGTGCGGCCATATCGGCGCGGGTAAGGAATATATCACCATTAAAGTTGATTAGCCCCGCATATCCTTGTGCGCGCGACATCATCCAATCCAGTCTTTGCCCATTTTCCGCCGCGGCTAGCGTCGTCAGTAGGGCTTTTTCCGCGCCGGGTTCTGCCGGGTCAAATGTCGCAGAATCCATCGGAATTTCAATCAAAACCTCATGCCCGGCGGCGCGCGCTTTATCCACCCAGCCCTGCAAGCCTACACTGTGGGCCGCAAAAGAGAGCGTCACATCTGCCGGCAATTGTTCGATAGCATCTTGCGTCAGGCCATTGTTCACGCCTAGGCCGCCAATGATGAGGGAGACAGGTGTTTTCCTAGCCTCTCTTTGGAAAGGCCGTTTATAGGCTTTTAGCGCAGAGTTTGACCCTTTGGCGGGAACGGGACCATATCGACTTTGGCGCGTCAGGCCAGCAATAGGGGCCTTAGGAAGCGCGCCGTTGTTTGGCGGAATTTCAATCCGCTTTGGTTGCGGCGCCGCGGCCGCATCTGTTTTTGAAGGTGTAACTGTTTGAATGGATTCTGTCGGATTTACGCCGTCTGGAATTTCCCCTGCCAATAAATCTGGTGTCTCTAGCGTTTCATTATCAAGCGGCGCAACAGCGACCGGTTGTGGGAGCGGAGCTAGCGCCTGCGCGCCTTCTGAATGGGCATCGGAAACGTCTCCAAAGAGGGATACAAATGCCACAGGGGTCGAAAACCCCACTAACAAGGCACACGCGGCAAGAAGCAAATGTTTCCGTCTCGACGGTAAAGAGACTGCAACACGGCGATTCGGATGAGGGTTAGTCATGTCGTCTGTCTATGAGTGTTTGGCTTCCAGAACAAATGATTGAAGAAAGCAATTTGAACAAAAATAGGAAGGGCGGCTCTAAATTGGTTTAGTAACGCGCTTCTTGCTCTTCTAAAAGGCGCTCATATTGAGATGTCTTTAGAACTTCTACCGCTTTGCGAAGTTGGAAGTCTTCATCTTCTGGGAAAGTGTCAGGCGCATATAAAACATCTTCATATTTCTCTTGATAGTCTGTCTCATCTGGATTGATTAGGAAATTACGAAGCGAATCTTCTCTGAAACGTTTTCGAATTTCTCCTGTGTCTTCCAACGCGGAAACTAAAAGGTCGGGCATTATACCTCGTCCTTGGATAGATTCACCTGATGGCGTGAAATAGCGTTGAGTCGTCAGCCGCAAAGCGCCTTCTTCTGGCCCGAGCGGTATGACAGATTGAACGGAACCTTTGCCAAAACTACGGCGTCCTAAGACGACCCCCCGTCCGCGATCCTGTAGCGCGCCGGCCACAATTTCCGCCGCAGAGGCAGAGCCAGGGCTCATCAAAACTACAATCTTTGCGTCTGGGTATAATTCGCCGGCTTCGGCATTATAGCGTTCATTATCGCTTGCATCCCTGCCGCGTGCCGAGAGAACTTCACCGCCGTCCAAAAATAGGCCGGAAATGCTGACAGACTCCGTCAATAATCCACCGCGGTTACCACGTAAATCAATGATAAGCTTATCCAGTTTTCCCATACGTTTTTCTAAATCGGCGAGGGCCCGCGTTGTGTCGCCGGTTAGGCGATCATTATTGAAGGTTTCAATTTGAATATAGCCGACGCCTTGTTCAACACGGTGACGAATGGCTCTTCCGCGAACCGTATCGCGAACGACAACGATATCGCGCGAAGCTTTTCCAGGGGAAAGGACGGTGACTGTTACAGGCTCACCTTTTAAGCCGCGCATTCCCGCGACAGCCTCGTCTAGAGATTTTCCGCGAATGTCTTCTCCATCTACAGCGGTAATAAAATCTCCGCCGCGAATACCCGCCGCATAGGCAGGGCCATCTTCGATGGCGTGATTGACTTTCACGAGACCGCCTTCAGATTGAATTTCGATTCCTAGGCCACCATATTCTCTTCGAACGGCTTGCCGCTGCTCAGTATAACTTACCGGCGGAACATAGGAGGAATGTGGATCAAGCTTTCCTAACGCGCCATTAAGCGCATTTTCAATAAGGGATGCCGTGTCGACTTCTTCGACATAATTGTCCTGAACAAGCGCCAAGACTTCCGCGAATACCTCCATTTGGGCATATATGGCGTCAGGCTCTTTTTCGTCCGCGATAGCCGATAGAGGCAGAAGAGACGCGGCAAGCGCCAGCCCGCTTAATTTCAGTGAGGTTCGAATTGCGGATCGCATGTGGCTAGCCTTTAGTCGCAGCGAGTTTCGCAGCGTAATCACCCGATTTCAACAAAGCGATGGCTTGCTGTAATTGGTAATCATCAGATACCTCGAAGCCTTCTGGTGGATAGTCAATTTTGACCTCTTCAACGACCTCTTCTTCGCTTTCGTCCTCAGCGTTTTCATTTTCAATCGCATTGGGAAGGCTGGCTTCGGAAAAGCGTTTTGTATCTTTTCCGTCATCAGGGATAGCGGAGACGAATATGTCAGGGGTAATTCCGCTGGCTTGGATGCTTCGCCCATCTGGCGTGTAATAGCGTTGCGTCGTGATTTTCAGGGCGCCATCTCTGCCGCCGCGAAGCGGAATAACATCTTGGACAGATCCCTTGCCGAATGTGGTCATACCCAGGATGAGTGCGCGGCCTTTGTCTTGTAAGGCGCCCGCAACGATTTCGGATGCCGACGCCGAAGCGCCGTCAACAAGAACGATGACCGGGACATTCTTCGCCATCTGCCCTTTTTCCGCATTATAGACATTGACGTCATCTGCGCGTCGGCCGCGCGTAGACACGACTGGGCCGCCATCTAAAAAGACAGACGAAACCTCAACCGATTGGATAAGAAGGCCGCCCGGATTTCCGCGCAAATCAAGGATCATCCCCGGTAGACGTCCGCCGTTTTCAACTTGAAGATCGCTGACTGCCCCGCGAAGTCCATCGGCAGCCTTTTCATTGAATTGTGAAATGCGGGCATAGCCAAAGCCGTCTTTCAGTTCGAACTTGACGGTTTGGCGTTTGATAATCTCCCGCTCTATGTCGAGATAAATTGGATCTTCGCCTTCGCGAATAATTGTGATGTTAATGGACTCACCCGGCTTGCCGCGCATTTGGTCGACCGCTTCGGTCAAAGTAGCACCGAGAAGGGATTTGCCTTCAATTTCCGTAATAAAGTCTCCGGCTTTGACGCCGGCCCGTTTCGCTGGTGTATCATCGATTGGGGAGATGACCTTTACAAAGCCGTCTTCCATTGTGACTTCCATCCCGAGCCCGCCATATTCGCCTTTATTATTCTGACGCATATCTCTGAATGAGTCTGGACTGATGTAAGAGGAATGCGGATCTAGAGATTGCAGCATTCCATTCATGGCATCTTCGATGAGCGCGCTGTCGTCAACTTCAACGACATATTGACTACGGACGCGAGCCAAAACGTCAGCGAAGAGTTCTAATTGTTCAAAGGTCTCGTCATAGGCTGGACGCTCAACTGCGGTCGCGGCCTGATGCGTCGTCGAAAACGCGAATAGGGCGATAGCCGCAACACTTCCAAGGGCAGGCAGAACAATTTTCACAAGGCAACTCCAATATTATACATTAGACTTAGACAGCTCCTCCACGCTTTGCCAGTCAATTCGCTGCGATTAATGAGTGAACTTACCCTGATTTAACATCCGCAGACGCTAACCAAGGGCCTGGATCGACGGGCGAGCCGTTTCGGCGAAGTTCAATATAGAGTTCTGCATTTGAACGACCGGGGAGTGCGCCGACGGGTTCGCCGCGCCTAACATTATCTCCTGCGTCAATATGCAGTTCGTCCAAACCTGTCAAAAGTACAAAATACCCGTCTCCGACATTAAGAATGATGACGTTATCATAATTTTTGAAGGGGCCAGAGAATTCAACGCGTCCAGCATAGGGAGCTAAGACTTTCGCACTTGCGCGCCCGGCGAAAGTTATGCCTTTTTCTCCGCGCCCATATTTCTTTATCAAACGTCCAGAGATGGGCCGAAGCAGCCCTCCTTTTGCTTCCGCAAAACGTTTGGTGCCTTTCGGCAGGGTGACTTTTGAAGAAGGTTTGCGGCCCGGTTTCGTGCGTGGGACAATTTTTGCGGCCTCACTTTCAAGCTTGGCGATTAAGTCCAATAGGGTTTTTGATTCTGCCGCTAATCTTTCAGCTTCATCCGCAGCAAGTTTTTTTTCTGTTGCGAGTTTTGACTCGAGTTCTGACTTGCTTTCTAACCCGCGGTTAACCGCTTGAATTTCTCTTTTTAGGCGGGTTTTCGTTTCGTCCAAATCGGCTTTTTTAACAATAATCTGAGCTTGCGTGACGTCTAATGCCGTGAGGTTCAAAGCCAGCGAATCCGCTCGCTTTTTTAATTGATTGGATAGCGTCGCCATCAGGTGCCCGGCATCCGCTGCGCGTTTCGCATCTCGGGGCGTGAGCGCCAGTGAAGGTGGGGGAGTTGCTTCTAGTCTTTGTAACGCGGCTAGCAATTCCGCATATTTTACGCGATCAGCATCAATTTGAGATGTCAAAGTTTGCGCGCGCTCTGTTAAATATCGAGTTTCGTCTTCTAATGCTGTCAAATCTGTTTCGATAGTCTGAGTTTGTTGTGCGGCTTTCGCTAATGTCTTTTTTAAGGCAGCGACGTCTTTTCGAACTTGAACGCGCTCGGTTTCTAAAACATCTGCTTTTTTTCGGGCGGCTTCTTCTTTTTGGGTCAGCGCTTCAACATCGGTTGAGTTTTGCGCAAGAGCGGGAGCCGACAGCGGAAGCCAAAGGGTGAAAATTAGTATGGCGAGGGCGATACGCATAGCACTACATGGGGGATAATCGGTTTACCGCCCGTTAATCGCGCAATCTAACTTCAAGTATCAATCTCTATGATAGGGTGTTTTTGCAAGAATAGAGAGCGCGCGGTAAATTTGTTCCGCCGCCATGACCCGCACCATTTTATGGGGCCAAGTTTGCGACCCGAAACTCCACTTTGTGATGCGTCCCGGCCGGAGTTCTTTTACGGTGGCTGGATCGAACCCGTCTGCGCCGCCGATAACAATATAGGCGACCCCAATGTTGTCATCGCGAAGACGCGAAAAATGCGTTGCAATGTCGCGAGATGTTGGACTTTTCCCGTGCTCATCCAGCAAAATTAATTCATCTGATGGGGCGATGACTGACAGGAGTTTGGATGTTTCTGCGGCACGGTCATATTGACCTTTTAAGTCGAGAGCTTGATCCTCGACGGATAAAAAACCAGTGCCACGCGCTAGGCTTTGAGCGCGGGTCATATAGTCATCGACGAGGGTTTTTTCGGGCCCTGAGCGCAAAACACCGCCCGCCCGTAATATCAATCTCACGCCTCGTTCGGGTCTTCCGGCGCTTGCTCAGTTACGCCTTGCAAACCTTTCGGAAGAGGAACGGACCAGATTTTTTCTAGATTATAGAAGACGCGCACTTCGGGGCGGAAAATATGAAGAATGACATCCCCTGCATCGATTAAAACCCAATCGGACGCTTTTTGCCCTTCCACGACGAGGTCTTTAAACCCGCGTTCTTTTAGGCCGCGCTGGACATAATCTGCCAGCGCGCTGACATGACGATTAGAGCGTCCAGAGGCCACGAGAAGATAATCTGCAATGGAGGATTTCCCGCGTATATCAATTTCGATGACATCTTGAGCCGAGTTTTCGTCGAGGACATGCTGTATGAAATTTGAGAGGTCTTTGGCTTCCGGGCCTTCAGTGACGGAAACTTTAGCGGGGGATTCGTTATGTGCGGCGGTCAGAAGTCTCTCCATGACATGATCAATTATCTATTCGCTAACATAAAGCGAGGGCTTGCGCCACTGCCTAACGCTCGGAACGTTTCGAGGACGCGCGAATAGCGGATGAGCTGCGTTTGTCCAGCGGCAGAGTCAGATAGGTCCAGGCGGGCGCGGATTTGTACTTAAGGGTATGCGCCTGATCTTCGGAAATGCGCGCATTTGCATATTGCCGCGCCGCTTGGCCTAATCGCGCGCGAATGGGAGAGCCGGGCCGCGCAATAATGGCGATTGGAATGGAGTGAAGGATCGATTGCCACTCCCGCCATTTCGGAAGTTGTAAGAGATTATCTGCGCCCATCATAAAGACGAAATTTATATCTCCCTGCCGTGCTTGCAATGTCTTCAAGAGGTCAATGGTATATTGGGTCTGATATCTAAGCTCGACATCAGATACACGCATGTTGGGCGGTAAAGGCAAGTTTTCTACGGTTTGGGCGCGGCTCTCCCAGCTTGGCTGCTGAGGTTTTAGCGGGTTTTGCGGGCTGACGAGCCACCAGATTTCATCGAGTTGAAGTTGTCGCAATCCCGCCCGCGCGACATGTAGATGTCCACCATGCGCGGGGTTGAAGGACCCTCCAAAGAGCCCGACTGATTTTTGGCCTCGACTCAAGGCCGAACCTGTCCTGTTCCTCGGACTTGATATTTATAGGTGGTCAAATGCTGCGCGCCGACTGGGCCGCGCGCATGAAGGCGACCTGTGGCGATACCAATCTCTGCGCCGAACCCAAATTCCCCGCCATCTGCATATTGCGTGGAGGCGTTGTGCAATATGATTGCGCTATCGACGCTGTTTAAAAATCTATTCGCTGCTTCAGTGTTTTTTGTCAGGATTGCATCCGTATGGCCGCTGCCAAATTTGGCGATATGGGCCAGAGCGTCGTCCATGCCGTCGACGACGGCAATATTTAAAATTGCCGAGAGATGTTCAGTCGCGAAATCTGTTTCGGTAGCTGTGGTGATTGCGGGTAGAATTGCACTTGCCCTAGCGTCGCCGCGCAGTTCGCAGCGTTCGCCAAGTTTTGCCGCTAAGACGGGCAGGGCAGTGGCTGCGATTTGCGTATCAACTAAAACCGTTTCGGTCGACCCGCAAACGCCGGTTCGCCGCAGTTTCGCATTTTCAATAATTGTCACGGCTTGCTCAATATCCGCATCAGCGTGGATATAGCTGTGATTTAAACCTTCTAAATGCGCGAGGACAGGGACGCGGGCGTCTTCTTGCACGCGCCCGACAAGACCTTTGCCGCCGCGGGGAATAATAATATCAATTGCTCCGCCAAGGCCGCGGAGCATATCGCCGACGGCAGCGCGGTCCGTCGTTTGTACCAATGAGATAGCGGCTTCTGGTAGGTCCGCTGCGCGCAGCCCAAGCTGCAAGGCCACATGGATGGCTTGGTTTGAATTCACGCTTTCAGATCCGCCGCGCAAGACGCAGGCATTTCCTGATTTGACGCATAGACCGCCTGCATCGGCCGTTACATTGGGGCGGCTTTCATAGATCATACCAATGACGCCAATTGGAACGCGTACTTGGCTGAACTGAAGGCCATTGGGCCGGGTCCAAGATTTATCTATCGCGCCAACGGGGTCAGGTAGCTCGGCGATGGCGTCCAGACCGTTGGCAATGCCTGCCACGCGAGCGGGGTCGAGCTTGAGCCGATCGAGCATCGCCGCGGAGAGTTTTTTTTCAGTTGCCGCTGCCATATCCTGAGCATTGGCCTGTAAGATATTGGCTTCAGCACCTCGAATTTCTGTGGCCATAAATTTCAACGCATTATTCCGTGTTTCGGTACTCGAAAGGCGTATCTGCGCAGAAGCTTGTTTGGCGGCTGACCCTAAGGTCATCATGTCTGTTTCGCGGGTCATAGGTTAAAGCATCACTAGATTGTCACGATGAATAAGGGCTGCGCCATTTTCATAGCCTAATATAGCCGAAATCTCACTCGAATTAAGGCCTTTGATTTTATCTGCATCGGCGAAATCATAACCGACCAAGCCCCGCGCGATTTCTACGCCATCGGAGATGATAGAGACGGCATCACCCTTTTCAAATTGCCCAAATATTGCGGTCACGCCAGCAGGTAGCAAGCTGCTATCCTTCTTGAGTGCCGTCGCTGCACCCGCATCTATATGAAGTGCGCCGCTTGGTTTTAGTGTGCCGCCAATCCATTGAGCGCGGGCTTTGCGCGGATTGTCCTTGGCTTTAAATCGTGTGTGTCTTGCGCCCTTATCTAGCGCGGCTAAGGCACCGACGTCTCGGCCGTCACAAATAATCATATCGCAGCCTGCTTGGGTCGCAATCTGCGCGGCGGCGAGTTTTGTCGCCATGCCGCCGCTGCCGACGCCTGCCGCAGCATTCGGCGCGCCGCCCATTGCTATGATGTCGTCTGTCAGTTTGGTGACAAGAGGGAGGTGTTTGGCTGACGCATCATTACGCGGATCTGCCGTATAAAGACCGTCAATATCAGAGAGTAGAATGAGTAAGTCCGCGCCTATCATTTGAGCGGTTCGAGCTGCGAGACGGTCATTGTCGCCATATCGAATTTCATCCGTCGCGACGGTGTCATTCTCATTTATGATGGGGATGGCCCCTAATCCCATCAGTGTCTCGAGCGTTGAGCGAGCATTCAGCCATCGGCGGCGGTTTTCTGTATCATTCAGCGTCAGGAGAGCTTGCGCTGTTACAACTCCACGTCGACCCAAAGCGTCTTCATAAGCGCGAGTAAGGCTGGATTGGCCTGCAGCCGCGCAAGCTTGTTTTTCCGGTAAGGACAGGGCGTTCCCCAATAATTCTAAACGCTGTCGGCCCAGTGCTATCGCGCCAGAACTTACGAGTACAATCCGCTTGTCGGGTAGAGCCGATAAGTCTGCGGCCAAAGCGTCCAACCATGTTTTACGCAAGGCATGGGTTTGGCTATCGACCAAAATGGCCGAGCCGATCTTTATCACAATTGTTTGGGCGTCGGTGAACATGAGCTAAGGCGACCAGCCTTTGACGTCTTCAATTTCGCCCGATGCGATTTGCGCTTGGCGCAGTTTTTCGGTGCGTTCGGCTTCTTCACCGGCGCGGCGGATTTCGACATGTTTATACAGGGCCGCTAATACAGGTTTCAAACCTTGCTGTGCCACAGAACTAATCGGGAAAGGGCGTTGGCCGCAGACTGCCTCTAGCGCATCTTGCAGTTCTGCAATGCGGTCCGCATCCAAGGAGTCGCATTTAGATAGTGCAATGATTTCTGGCTTGGATTCGAAACTCTCGTCGTAATCCTCCAATTCTTTTCGGATTGTCAAATAATCTGCGACTGGATCATCGCCTGTACCGGCCACAAGATGAAGAATGGCTGCGCAGCGTTCTGCATGACCGAGGAAACGATGTCCCAGGCCAGCGCCTTCCGCAGCGCCTTCAATAAGGCCAGGAAGATCAGCGATAACAAAACGTTCCGCTGTCCCCATGCTGACAACGCCCAAATGCGGGTGGAGTGTGGTAAAAGGGTAATCCGCCGTTTTGGGTTTGGCCGCGCTGACCGTAGAGAGGAAGGTCGATTTTCCTGCATTGGGAAGGCCGATCAATCCAGCATCGGCGATAAGTTTTAGCCGGAGCCAGACCCATCTTTCTTCGCCGTCTTCACCAGGATTGGCTTTACGTGGCGCTTGATTGGTCGCGCTTTTGAAACGCGCATTGCCCCAACCGCCGTTTCCGCCTTTGGCGAGTAGCACGCGTTCTTCGTTTTCGGTTAGGTCTGCGAGAACCTCATCTGTTTCGGCATCAATGACTTGGGTTCCAACAGGAACTTGGAGGATGATGTCATCCGCGGCCGCGCCGTGGCGATCTCGGCCCATACCGTGCATGCCTGTCTTGGCTTTGAAATGCTGTTTGTAGCGATAGTCGATGAGCGTGTTGAGGCTGCGGGTAGCTTCTAGATATACATGGCCTCCGCGCCCACCGTCACCGCCATTGGGTCCGCCAAAGGCAATATACTTCTCTCGGCGGAAGGAAATGCTTCCGCCGCCGCCCGTTCCGGACTTTACGAAGATCTTTGCTTGATCGAGGAATTTCATGCGCCGTCCTTACGCCCCGTTGCAGTGTTTGGCTAGGTCGGAGAGCCTCCCATGCATGCCGGGGCCATATGCCGAGTTGCCGCGTGCGCTGAATCCCAATCCCTCGTAGAAGCCAGACTGACCAATCGCTGCGAATAATCCAATTGTGCAGTCGAGTGAGCAGTTTGTCTTTAACGTTTCGAGTAGATCTCTGATGAGCCGCTGTCCGATACCTTGTTTGCGATAGCTCGAAGCGACGACCACATCTTGAATATAAAGGATCAGATGCCCGTCGCCGACTGTTCTGGCCATTCCAATCGGCTCGTTTTCATCCAATGCCATGACGCCGGAAAATGACCGGTTTAGTATAGTCTCTACGATGCTGTTGTCTGGGACGCCCCAATTGGTTTGCGCGCGCAAAGCTATGAATTCGGCGGATGTTGGAAGTCTGTTTTCAACTCTCATATTGCGGCTCGTAGAATAAAGTCTTGCGACTCAGCCTTCCGAAGCCGCGCCATCGAGAAATAGAAATTCGGCTTGCCGGTGCGTTCAAAACCGAGTTTTTCTAGCACACGGGCGCTACCTGGATTGTCTGTGAAAACGCCCGCAATGCGGTCTTCGAGTCCAAGCGTTCTATCGGCCTCCGATAACAGCGCTGCGCAAGCTTCGGTCATATAACCGCTTCCCCAATAGGGACGCCCTATCCAATATCCAATTTCCCATAAGCTATCGGCATCGCGTTTGAAAAGATCAGCCACGCCAATCATTTCATCGCGTTCCTTTAGCGTGATGGCATAGGGATGCGCGAGGCCTCTGCGTTTGGCGGCATGGAAGCTCATAATTTTGAACTCGGCCGAGAGGGTAGGGTAGGGATACGCAATACTGCCCGTCATGCGCGCGATATCAAAATCTGAGGCCAATTTCGAAAAGGCCTCCGCGTCGCGAGATTCCGTTTGGCGAAGTGTGAGCCGGTCGGTCTTAATTTCGTTACGCATCCGATGTCTCCTCTTCAAATAAGAGAGTGAGTTTTTGGGTTTCTACGGCTTTCCCTCTGGCAACACAAAATACCGATGCTCGCTCAGTCAGCTTAAATCCAAATGAGAGTAAGAGAGCGAGGCTTCGCGGATTATCGACAAACACATCCGCGTGTAGCGTACTCGGCGCAATTTCAGGCTGAGCTTCCGTTAGCAGAGCGGCGATCGCTTCTCGCATATATCCATTATGCCAATGTGCTTTGCCCAGCCAATATCCGAGTTCCCAATTTGACTGACGCGGGATTAAGCTCACGCAGCCGATGCATTTATCATTTATAGTCGTGATTGCATAAATATGATCCGTTCCAGATTTGCCTTTTGTGACCTCAATCCAATTTTTGGCGTCATCATACGAGTAAGGATGAGGCAGACGCGCTGTGGCTCTCGCGACGTCAAAATGTCCCGCAAAATTCACAAGTGATTTCCAGTCTTCATACACAAAACGGCGAAGGACTAATCGATCAGTTTTAATTTCGTTACGCATGACAATCCTCCAGATTGTCAGCAGGGACCCAATGATGTTTGAGCAAGAAAAAAGGGAAACCGGCGGACCCGATTTCCCTACTGTTCTTAAAACGGGTCGCCTTGTGGCGGTGACCCGTATGAGTTTGGGTCTCTATTCAGCAGCCTCTGGGAGGTCGACTGAGACATATGTTCGGGCGTTACGTTTCGTCGTGAAAGACACGCGGCCTTCTTTGAGAGCGAAAAGCGTATGATCTTTGCCCATACCGACATTGGCGCCAGGATAATATTTTGTCCCGCGTTGACGAATGATAATGTTGCCTGGAATGACGGCCTGACCGCCTGATTTCTTGACGCCGAGACGACGGCCTGCGCTATCGCGACCGTTATTTGACGAACCACCAGCTTTTTTATGTGCCATGACGAACTCCTAAATTCGAAAAGGGGGCGTGACGCCTAGCCCTTGATGCCTGTGATGCGAACCACTGTCTCTAGCTGACGATGGCCTTGCTTACGGCGATAATTTTGACG
>CAZKHC010000041.1:0-14485 GCA_964552135.1 uncultured Algimonas sp.
GGATCAAGCGCGACCCAAGGCGAAAGACGATCAGCCCACCGCCAAAGTGCACGTAACAAAGCAGCTTCTTGCACTTCATCAGATGACTCAGTTAAAAGCTCAGGGCATATCGCTCTCGCATCGGGCAAAGACAGCCCTGCCGATAGCCCCGCGTTTTGCGCAGAGCGGCTTAAATGGGTTAAACGCCAAGTGTTTTTGATGTCTGATATTATCGCAAAGGGAGCATTGGTGCGCGGGTCACCTTTGCGGACACGCAAATCAAGCGGCAGTTGCGGCAGCCAGATGGATAACACCCGCCTCATATGCGCCTCCGCTCTGCTGTTCTTTTGTCCAGTTAACACTCCACGTCCCAAGCTCGCCCTTACGGTTTTTAGTCAAAGACCACTCCCACGCATAAGCTCCTCGTTTAGACGCAGAACATTGCCAGCGTGTCTCGCAGGCCGACATATGCGCACGGCCATGTATCAGGATGAGACCAACACCGCCGCCCGCTTCCGCCGCAATCTGCAGGCGGCGCGACTCTTTCAGGTTTGGTCCATTAGACAGCTCTATAATGACACATTGCGCACAACTAGCTCGCAATGCTTGTTCTGCGGCCCAAAGGACTTCGCCTCGGCTTATCCCTTCCGTCAAAATGACACGCGCCGGGTCAATAAATTCCTGCAAGGCCGTCGGCGCTAGGCTCTGGATATCTCTCGATAAGCCTATCCAAATGACAGGTCCGGCTAGTTTTGCCGCTACTAATATCGCAAACATATCAGCGCTATTTCCTGTCACTTCATGCACGCGGCCTTTTGCCAAGCGAATAGGCGCGGCAAGATAAAGCTCGTCTCGTGCCTTGAGCTGTAGGGAAGCAAGCGTTCCCACATCTCTGCGTTTTGTGATTTCAGCAATAGACATATGTTCCTATTTTGTTCTAATTCAAGATACAGAGTCAAGTGAAAAGGAATTTAATCCTAATTTGAAATGTGGATATGTCTTGAGGTTTGCGCCCACAAATCAATGCACTCATCAAAAAGCTCTACCCACAGCTCTAGGGAATATTGGGCGAGCTTAAAAAATGAGGAGAGGTTACACAAATAGGAAAGTCAAATTCAAAAATTCAACAGGTGATATTTTTGAGACCGAGCTACATTTCATCTTGTAAGGTTGGGCAGAATTATTGTAGCAACAGCTCTTCGATTTGTGGTTCGCGAGAACTTCGGATCAAAGCCGCGGTAGCTCAGTGGTAGAGCGCATCATTGGTAATGATGAGGTCGGGAGTTCAATTCTCCCTCGCGGCACCAGATTCAAAACGTTCCGCGCCGACTAATCAAAAGACCTCGTTATCTTCCGAAGAACATCAGAGTCTCCCAGCGCGCCTGGTTGATGTCGTACTACGCAGATTACGTTCTCCATCTTAACGGGATTTTCGCATTTCCACCCTACGCAGTCTCTAAATAGAATCGAGGCTAGCGCAGCATGACCCCCACACCGCTCGGATCATCAATTGAAGCTGACGCTTCGAAACGGGATAACGCAAATATTCAATTTGAGTGGTTAGCCCGTGCAGGGCAATTAACCAATATGGCAATCCTTGTCGTAAGTTCGGATATGCAAATCCATTTTTACGATCCAAAACTCGCAAAAATTTTGGAATTGGATGAGAGCAATGATTTCTCAAACAATGATTTTTTAGACGTCGTCAAACAACTTGCGCTCCGGGGCGACTTTGGTCCGGGCGACCCAGAGGTATTTATTAATTTAGTTGAAAATGAATTCTCGAAATCAGGCCAAGATGCCGAGCAAGGCACGCGCGCTCTTAATTTTCTGACACCATCAGGACGACGTATACAATTCAGATTGGATTTGGAAATAAATGGCTATTTCATGCTGGGATGTCGAGATATCACGGAATCCTACCTTGAAAAACACGCGCTAAAAGTTGCCATGGACAATAGTAATTCAGGCTACCTAATTTTTGATATGGAGTCCCGTCAATTTCAGATGAATGGAGAAATTGGTAGAAACGCCTTTAGCCAAAATCTTGCGCAACGTCTGATCGACAGAAGTCACAAAGACAACATCCATCCTGGTGACTATAAAAAATTAAAAGACATTTGGATGCGTGCGCATCAAAAACGAGAAAGCTGGACAGGCTCATTTCGGATAAAAGACGAAAACGGAGGCACCATTTGGGTGCGGACGCAGGCAACACCTCAAATTTCCGAGTCAGGACGCGTCACAAGTTATATCTTCTATTACACTGAAGTGACGGCGCAGCTGCGCATTCAAGACGACCTTAGAAAAGCTATAGAGCAATCTGAGAAAGCCCTCAGCGCCAAAAATGCTTTCCTGGGGCGCCTTTCACATGAAATTCGAACGCCCATGAATGCCGTCGTTGGCATTGCCGATGCGCTTATTCATCACAACGGAAATCCAGAAATCAAACCAAAGCTTGAACTCATTCAAACATCGGCTGAAAAAATCATTCGTATCGTTGACGAAAGCCTAGAACATACGAAATTAGCTGAGTCCAAAATGCAGCTCGACCCCCACGATGCCTCTCCTGCACAGGCTGTTGAAGCAGTTTGTGCCCTCTGGGAACAAAAGGCGGTAGAAAATGATATCGACCTCATATGCCGTATCGATAAAAGCGTTCCGAAATCCATGATTTTTGACTCTCATCGGTTTGAGCAATGCCTAAATAACTTGGTCTCAAATGCTGTGAAATTTTCACCTTCTGGCCAAATTCAAGTCGTTCTTTCAACTATAAAGAAGAACGAAAAGACTACGCTTGTCACGGTCGTTAAAGACAATGGGATTGGCATGAACGAATCCCAGCTATCAAATCTATTTGAAGCCTATACACAAGCAGATGGATCCATCTCTGGACGCTTTGGCGGAACCGGATTGGGAATGAATATTACGAAACAACTCATCGAATTGATGGGCGGTAAAATTACCGCAAAATCGTCCCTCGGCAAGGGCACAGTTATCGCTCTAACATTGCCTATTCAAGTTGATCGTCGCGAGGAGGACCGCCGGCAACCAACAACTAGCGGCGGGCTTGTCGATCAAATGCTTGAAGACGCGACACCGCCTGCTTCGGAATACGCAAAATTAAAAGTCCTTGTTGTGGATGATAACGCAACAAACCATTTGGTCGTTACATCGCTTCTGGGGTCCATGGTCAAAGAAATTGAAGTCGCTGAAAATGGCGTAGAGGCGATTGAGGCGTTAGACGATGCTGAAAAACTGGGTGCTCAATTTGACGTCGTTTTGATGGATATTCATATGCCGATCATGGATGGCATTGAAGCAACGCTCGCTATTCGGGGATCACACAAGGCTTACACAAACATTCCGATTGTCGCTCTAACGGCTGATCCACAATATCAACAGCGACGCTTGTGCAAGAATATAGGTATGAATGATGCCCTCGCCAAACCCATAAAACTAACAGAAGTTCTTGGCGCCTTAGACCGTGTTTTTGACAGCCGTAAGACTTCCGAGCTTGCAGCCTAATTGGTTTTGAGGTCATATCGCTCACGAAAGTGAGTTAAAATGAAAGCACATCGACTCTGTCTTACCATCCTTTTTGCAACTCTCATTCTTACGAGTTGCCATGGGAATTCCGCGAATGACGCCTCGACGAATTTTGCACGAGCGTGGTGCATTTCCGGAGGGCCAATTTATACAGCTGTTGACGAGCGTCCCAAGGTTCAAGCTGTCGCCATTCGAAAAGGTATCATTACTTACGCCGGGTTAAAACAGGGAGACTGGTGTAAAACTCATGCTGGATTAAATTCTCAATCCATCGACTTGAAAGAAGCCGCTGCTTATCCCGGATTTACAGATGCTCACGGTCACCTGATTGGAATCGGGCTTCGGGAAATGACATTGAATTTAGAAGGCACGACATCGATTGAAGACCTTCAAACTAAGCTCGCAGCCGCCGCGAAACACACCCCGAAAGGCCAAACAATTTATGGTCGAGGCTGGATTGAAACCCATTGGCCTGAAAAACGATTTCCAAATAGATCGGACTTGGACGCCATAACCGCCGATCATGTCGTGATTTTGGAAAGGGCAGATGGTCACGCAAGTGTCGTCAATAGCCCTGCTCTAAACCAAGCAAAAATTACAAGAGAAACCGAAAATCCTTTTGGAGGTTCTATTCATCGAGATGAAAATGGCAGGGCAACAGGTATGCTTATCGATAATGCCGCCACTCTCGTTCAATCTCTCTTGCCTGAATTGACACAGGCGCGAAAAAAGGAAGCCTATATCCGCGGAGCCGAGCTTTATGCGTCGCGAGGATGGACAAATATACACTCCATGTCTGTTGATCCCGATGACATTCCTATGTTGAACGAACTGGCGCAGGCACGCCAAATAAAAATAAGAGTCTATAACTCCATAGATTTACTCCCCGCCAAGAGCACGCAAACGCTTTCCATTATCGACTCACCAAATTCCATCGAAAACACACTCATCACAACCCGGGCAATAAAATTATATGCCGACGGTGCTTTGGGTTCTCGCGGCGCGGCCCTTCTTGCCCCCTATTCTGATGATGAAAAAAACTCAGGCCTCTTATTGTTAAAGAAGGACCAAACCGAAGCCATATTTGACGCTGCGCTTAGAAGCGGCACTCAAGTCAACACCCACGCCATTGGTGACCGAGCAAATCGGTTGGTGCTAGATTGGTATGAGGCTGCTTTTGACCGGGTTCCAGAAGAACAGAGGTTTGTAAAGAGTCCCCGGTGGCGAATTGAGCACTCACAGATTATCGAACCTAGCGATATCCCGCGCTTTGCGGAACTTGGCGTCATTCCATCTATGCAGCCAAGCCATGCTATTGGCGACCTGCATTTCGCGCCAGACCGGCTTGGTAAATTTCGATTATCGGGTGCTTATGCGTGGCGCGCTTTGATCGATAGCGGGTCAATAATTGCTGGAGGGTCCGACGCTCCTGTTGAGGTCGGAGACCCGCGCATTGAATTTTATGCCGCAACGCAACGGAAGGACCTAAAAGGGTTTAGCAATGAGGATTGGCGGAGAGACCAGAAAGTGACACCTCAAGAAGCCCTCAAAATGTTCACGGTTTGGCCGGCCTACGCCGCCTTTCAGGACACCTTAACGGGAACCATAGAAGTCGGAAAAGCCGCCGACATAACCATATTTGAAACGGACATCATGACAGCTAGCGGAGAGGACATGCAAACGGCAAAACCCGTCCTAACCATGGTAGATGGACGCCTCGCCTTTGATGGGCGTTAATCTCTGAAGTTTTTAAATTGAACGGGCTGTTCCAAACCCATTGCTTTGACAAATTTCATAGTCGCCTGAAGATCATCTCGTTTCTTTCCAGAAACGCGTAACTCTTCACCTTGAATAGCCACTTGGACTTTTATTTTCTCACCTTTGATGGCTTTGACAATCTTTTTCGCCGTTTCCTTATCAATACCTTCTTTGACGGCAATCCTTTGACGAATGGTCATACCAGAGGCTTTTTCTTCTTTGCCATAATCCAACTGCCCCGGTTCAATACCACGCTTAGAAAGATTTCCTCGCAGAATTTCTTGAACCTGTTTCAGCTTTAACTCATCATCCGCTAAAACGATTAGACCGCCATCCTTAACTTCGACCGAAGAGTTGGAACCCTTAAAATCATAACGCGTTGAAATTTCGCGCATGACATTCTGAACGGCGTTATCCACTTCGGCCAAATCCACTTCGGATACGACATCAAATGAGGGCATAGAAAAACTCCAAGATAGTTATTTGGGTTCTATGGATGTCGCCCGACCATCTTTCAAGGTTTGCGCCAAAAGTGTCCCGAGAACAGAGCTGTAATCATCTGTCCAAACCTTGACGTGCTTACTTGCGGTCCAAGATTGAAAACGGTCATCGCCCGCTGAAACTTGCTGCATAATTTCGTCTGGGCCCATCAAAATTCCGGTGCCGCGCGACCCATGTTCTGCATATGGATTATCCGGAAATTCGCTAATATCGATATAGCGCGCGGTTAAACCCGCGTCTTCCGATAGTCTTGCCACGACAGAAGTCACATCCAGCATTTTATTAGATGTATGAAAAAGCACTAACCCATTTTCTGTCATTCGGGATCTATAAAGCTCAAGCGCTTCTCTGGTCACAAGGTGAGCTGGAATAGAATTCGAACTAAAAGCGTCGACAACAATCATATCCAAAGTCCCCTCCGGAACCGCATTTAGTTTTTGCCTTGCATCTCCGATACGAATATCGGCCTGCGGGGCACATGTATCGATGTAGCTAAAATAATTCGTATTCCGCGCAAGCTCAACCACAGCCGGATCAATCTCAAAGTAAATCCAATTCTCTCCTGCTTGTTCATAGCAAACCATTGCGCCGGCCCCAAGGCCAACAACAGCTACATCAAGCTTCCCCCCTAGAGCTTCGCGCAGAGCCACAACAGAAGCGTGAATCGATCCGCCTTCAATGTAGTAGGATGTCGGTACATGCTGAAGTTCAGGCGCACGTAACTGGTAATTATGCTCCGTATTCCCGTGAACAAACTTATAGACTTTCCCATGCGCGCTGTCCTCAGCGCGAACGGATAAGAGAGAATAAAATGACCTGTCTTTAAACAGGCTATCCGAACCAAATAGGTCAAACACAAAAGCAACAATCGCAAGCGCGCCAAACATCCCAATTTTCATAAAGCGGTTAAAATCGAAACGGATGCAGGACACCGCTAAAATAGCTACGGTGATAAATGCGACATAGGTTGTCGTCGATCCTGCACCTAACAATACCGCAGCGTTAAAAGCAGCGGCTAAGGCTCCAATAACAAGCAAACGCCAAGGTTTATCGCCCGCTTCTGGCATTTCAATACCGGAGGGTCGAAGAAATAAGACCATAGCTAGCACAAGAATGAATTCGTAAACCGCGTTAAAAATAACCGGTGCAATCAATGCATTAAAAATTCCACCCAGAACGCCGCCAACCGACATCAAAATATAAAATTCAGTTAGACCAGATGCAGACGGTCGTTTCTCAACGAGTATGGCGTGACAATAAAGCGAAATCATAAAATAGACCGCGAGGAGCAGTGGTATTTTCACAATAGGCGGCAACGCTAGGCTCAGTTCAAACGCACCAAAGTCATGTGACAAATCTGGCGCAATTAGAAGAAAGCCGAGGATAACAATCCAAGGAAAAAGTTTAGACAAACCAATCGCAGTGACGATCGGTTTACTGGCAAAAACGATTACAAACGTCAGAAGATAAAGCGCTAATGGCATAATCCAAAGGAATGGCGTCGAAGCAATATTATTTGTCATATAGGACGTCACGCCCAACATCAGACTGGATGGTAAAAACGCAAGGAAAACCCAAAACGCTTTTTGCGTCCACCCTGCATTCTCCGTGACTGCCGCCGAAGAAACAGATTCTGAAACTGGTGCCAACCGGCGGATCAATGCAAATGCTGTTAATAGCAACATTCCTAATAATGCCGCATATCCAATAGCCCAGCTAAATGTTTGGCCGCCCAAACGTATATTTGGTTCGATAACGAAAGGATACGCACAGAGGATAATGAGACTGGCCGCATTACTCGCAGAATACAGAAAATACGGATCATCCGCATCGCGATGATCAGTCAAACTAAACCATCGTTGAAGCAATGGTGCATTTGCTGAAAGCGCAAAAAATGGAAGACCAACTGTAATTCCAAACAAGCCCAAAAGCCAAAATGTTGGCATGCCGCTCTCAGGGAGAACGATGTTTTCAGGCACAGCCAATGGTAAAAACAAAAACCCGGCGGCTGTAACACAAGCATGAACCGCAATCTGGGCTTTCACTGGCAGGTATTTGGAGACTAAATGGGCATAAATATAACCCCCAAGCAACATAGCCTGGAAGAAAACCATCGCCGTATTCCAAACATTCGACGCCCCGCCCAGCAAAGGCAAAATGAGCTTCGTAAACATCGGTTGAACAGAAAATAAAAGCGTCGCGGATAGAAAAATCGTAGCGGTAAATATGACCGCCAAACCTATCGACCTCCGACTTTCCAGCCCCGAAGCGGAAAGCGGCAATTCATTATCAATAAAGGTCATTTCATCCCCTGCACTAACTGCAAGGGGATGAACTAGCTCAATAGTTTAAAAATGAGGTTAAATTAGACTTTCTGATTTGTGTAGGACCGCAGCTCTTTGCGCGCGACTTGCATACGGTGGACAGCATCAGGGCCATCTGCAAACCTCAATGTGCGCATCTGGGCATACATCCCTGCAAGCGGCGTATCCTGACTTACTCCAGTTCCACCAAACATTTGCATGGCTTCATCGATGACCTTTAGCGCAACATTTGGAGCCGCGACCTTAATTTGCGAGATCCACGGCGCTGCCGCTCTGGTGTCGCCTTGATCCATCATCCACGCCGCTTTTAAGCAAAGTAGCCGCGTTTGCTCGATCTGAATTCGACAATCGGCGATAATGTCATAATTGGCCCCTAATTTCGCCAAGGGCCTTCCAAAGGCAGTCCGTGAAACAGCTCGTTTACACATTAGTTCTAAGGCCCGTTCCGCTTGACCTACTGAACGCATACAATGGTGAATTCTTCCCGGCCCAAGACGGCCTTGTGAGACCTCAAATCCGCGTCCTTCACCAATGAGGAGAGCGTCTGCAGGTACACGCACATTTTCAAATTTCATGTGCAAATGTCCATGCGGAGCATCATCATGCCCAAATACTTGCATCGCGCGCAGCTTTGTAATGCCGGGAGTGTCCGCAGGCACAACAAACATTGAGTGCTGTTGATGACGCCCCGCTTCTCCACCTCTCGGCGCCGTGCGCGCCATGAGAATATAGACCTTACATCGGGAATCTCCTGCCCCTGAGGACCAATATTTCTCGCCATTAAAGACCCATTCATCCCCCTCTTTCACAGCGGAAAATTCGATGTTTGTCGCATCTGAGGATGCAACATCAGGCTCAGTCATCAAATAAGCTGACCGAACTTCTCCTTCCAACATTGGTTTTAACCAACGCTCTTTATGTTCGTCCGTCCCGTATTTTTCAAAGACCTCCATGTTACCGGTATCAGGCGCGGAACAATTGAACACCTCTGGTGCGAGATGAGACCAACCCATTTCCTCAGCTAGATAGGCATACTCGACAGTAGACAGGCCATATCCTTTGTCAGAAGCTGTTAAACCTGTCTTAGTTAGCCAAAAGTTCCAAAGATCTTGCTTTCGAGCTTTGGCTTTAAGACCGTTCAAAATTTCCAACTGACGTGGTGTATGTTGCCATCTATCTTCGGCATTATGCGTTTCTTGATGCCATTCATTTTCAATCGGAATGACATCGTTTCTAACGATATCCCGTACAGCACTACAGAGTTTTTCGACGCGGTCGGTTCTCCCCAAGTCCATTTTTCCCATTAGACTTCTCCTGTTCTTATTTTTTCTCGCGCCGTTTCAGCGAGCGCCATAACCATTTGTCCGTAACCCTTAAACCGTTCATCTTGAGTGGCGCCGTTGACATATCTAAAATAGATTTGTTGAATAATTACACAAAGACGCCAAATCCCGTAGACATAGTAATACGCCATATCAGACACGTCGTACCCCGTACGATCAGCGTAAAATTCCAATATCTCTTGACGCGTCAGCATACCTGGATTGGTACAAGGCTGCCTTACAGTAAGCTGCATATGAGGCGGGTCATCCGCCTGAATCCAATATGCAAGCGTATTGCCTAAATCCATCAATGGATCGCCAAGGGCTGAAATTTCCCAATCAATAATCGCAGAAATTTTAGTCGGATCATCAATATCTAAGATACAATTATCTATTCTGTAATCACCATGTAAAATTCCGACATTCCCAGAATCCTTTGGCATATTGTCTTCTAACCAAGATTGAATATCTTCATAGTGTGGCACATCATCTGTCAAAACGCGGTTCCAGCGCCGGTTCCAACCTAAAATCTGCCGTTCTACATATCCGTCGGGACGACCAAAATCTGCGAGGCCCGCGGCTTCCACATCCAGAGTATGAAGATCGCATAACTTTGAAAAGAAGGCCTCGCAAAGCGCCTTATTCTCAGATGGACCCCAATTCCATTCTTTTGGGATACGGTGAAGTATATGACCCTCTACACGGTCCATTACATAAAACTCTTTACCGATATAACTTTCGTCATCTGTATAAAAAACGACATTGGGAACCGCGTCGAAAACTGGCTTCAGATCGCGCATAATCCGATATTCTCGGAACATATCATGCCCCGATTTCGGTATTTTTCCGAAGGGTGGCCGCCTCAAAACTAATCGGCGGTCTGGATAATCAACAGCATAGGTTAAGTTAGAAGCACCACTCGGATATTGCATCACTTTGGCTTCACCGGAGAGGTCTTTAACCGCCTCTTTAAGCAAGGGGTCGATGACCGACATATCCAGAGCCTCGCCTTTGCGAACCTCTATTGTTGGATTTGTATCCGCCATAGCTAAATGATCGCACCCGCATCAACGACCATACCCTGCCCAGTAAAATAGCTACTCTCATCACTCACCATATAGAGAACGGCGCCAACCATTTCTTCAGGTTGAGCCATCCGAGAAATTGCCAAATTGGCATCCATATATTTCTGCATTCCCGGCATCTTTTTTAGTGCTGACGCTAGTTTTGTATCGGTAAACCCGGGCAGAAGAGCATTCACACGAATTCCATGATTACCATATTCTTTGGCCATGCCTTTGGTCATAGAAATAACAGCCGCTTTCGTCATGGCGTAAATAACACGCCCTAAACCGGGTTGGATACCGTCGATTGAAGCCACGTTTACAATCGCCCCTTTTCCATTTTTTAGCATCAATGGAATAGCTGCTGAAGAAAGGTAGTATGGGCCCTTTACATTCACATCGAAGGTCTTGTCATAAGCGCTTTCTGGCGCTTCATGCGCCGGCCCCATATAAGGGTTTGTTGCGCCGTTATTGACGAGAATATCTAACCGGCCATATTTCTCAGCAATCATATCGACGACTTCGCGGTGATGTGACGGTTCACCTAAATGCAATTCCGCGCTGATAGCATCACCACCAGTCTCGCGTATTGCCTCCGCAACTTTTTCGCAATCCCCTTGTTTACGGCTTGAGCAAATCACGGTCGCTCCATGTTGAGCAAAGCCATGGGCGATCGCTTCACCTATTCCGCGAGACGCCCCGGCGATAAGAGCTACGCGTCCACTGAGGTCAAATCTCTGGCTCATATTCTTATCCTTTACCCTTAAAAGCTTGGCCAACTTTGACCTTTAATCGTCGCATACCCGATAAATAAGCATCATGATGCATGGCACGGTTTACAAAATAATCCTTCACCACTGGATGAGGGTAAACCAAAAATTCGTCTCCAACAATCGCCGCCCTCAAAGCATTTGCGACATCTTTTGGTTCTAAAAGTCCATCCTTAGATCCTTCCGCCATTGCATTGCCCTTCGTCATATTGGAGCGAACATATTGCGGACAAATACAATGTGACTTGATGCCTTGATCGCCGTGCTCAATCGCAATGCTTTCGGCCAGGCTAACGGCAGCATGTTTCGTGCATGAATAAGATGTGCTCCCGATCTGATTTAGAAGGCCAGCCGCCGACGCAGTGATGACGAAACGCCCAGTTCCACGTTCCACCCAAGCCGGCATAAGAGCTCGCGCCGCATAGACTGATCCCATCACATTTACCTGCCACGCTTGTTCCCAGCTCTCATTGCTCGCACCCGCAACAAAATTTCCGTTTCCAGATCCAACACCGGCATTAGAAAGATACGCATCAATAAGGCCGTGATCGCGATTTACATCACTAATAAATTGCTTAACGGACGCCTCATTTGAAACATCGCATTGATATGCAACGGCTCCAATATCCGAGGCTGTTTGTTCTGGTTTAGTCAAATCACTAATTGCGACGACGGCACCTTCGTCGGCAAACATTTCCGCTAGCGCTCGACCAATTCCGCCTGAGGCACCCGTTACTGCAACAATCTGATTTTTAAACATGTACTAAGCTTAGACAGCTGACATCGCGGTTCAAGATACAAATTTGAATATTCTCATTCACCGTAATAATATGTAAAGGTTGTTGAAAGGGGAATAATTCAATGCCAGTACCGACCGGACCTGAAGGAGACGTCGTGGAGAGTACGCCGACGCCCACTCCAGGCACTGAGGCTCTCCTATCACATGACAATATCCCAGATACCAACCAAAGCACAAAGTGCTTTTCTTGTGGCGAAAATTTAGTTGGATTATTTTGCCACGCCTGCGGCCAAAAAAATGATAATTTTAGGCGATCCATATTCGCACTAGTAACCGAGACCTTCGCGTCAATTTTTTCATTGGAAAATAGAATGTGGCGCACCTGGAGTATGCTATTTTTCAAACCTGGGCGCGTTGCGCGGGATTTTGCCGATGGAAAGAGAACCGTATGGACGTCACCCGTTCGGATGTACCTGGCTCTTTCAATCATTCTCTTCGGATACATTGGCCTTACAGAAACGCGTATATTCAGCATCCGAACCGATATCGTTCCAATAGCAGACACGACCCAAAACCTCAGTGAACTCGAAGACTCATCGATTGAATTTGAATTAGACTTTGGGTTTTTCCGTCGACAATCGGTTATCGACAAATTAAACGACGGATCTGATTTTGAACGAATTTCAAAATATATCTTAGGAAACCCTCAACGCATTTTTGTGTTCAACGGCGACCTCTCTCAGCTAAATTTGACCCCTACAGTGGAACAATTAAGCGCGAATGGCAGTTGGCCGAATGAGGAAACAGACCAAAAGACAAACCAGACCCAAGAAGAAAGCTATGAGATAGCCTTAAAAAACTATAGAGAAAAAATAGAAATCGCCGTTCAATCATACAACCAAATTCTTTCAACAAAGGTGGATGAACAATCTCTCGCAACCAAGCTATTGAACGCCCGAAATCAAAGTAAGAGTTTTGAATTGCTACCCTTCTTGGAAGGCTCGGAAAACCAATCCTTACGAGAACTCGCCTCCAATTCCGTTATTCCACTAGACAATGACCTCGCTCGCCTTGGCTTGTCCAGGGAGATATTGGACACCCTCCCGACCGAAATTCAAAATGACTTTGGTTTGGAATTAGGCACAGGCCAAATAAATGGGGTCACTCTATCCGAAACGGATGTTCAAAACTTAGCAAAAGAAATTTTGCGAAACCCCGCCCTTCTGAATGACGGGCTATCGAAATATTTACCCCGGATCATGTTCTTGATGATGCCCTTCGCCGCTCTGATTGGTCTTATTTTTATTCGGGGAAAACAAACAGCTTTGCTTTATGATCATTTAGTCCATGCAACCTATATTCATGCGATGACATTTGCCTGTCTGTTTTTACTCATTCTAACGGCTCAATGGCTCAGGTTAGGCGGAACAATCTACATCTTCCTAGCAGCATTAGCCTTGTACCTCCCCCTTAGTGCAAAGGTTATGTTTCAGCGCAGTTGGGTTAAAACACTCTTTGCTAGTTACAGTATCGCATTCATCTATGGCTTCGTCATGTTTTTCATCGTTATATTGCTGGCGGCAGGATCTATCGCCGAAGCGGTTAAAGATGGTCAGTTGATTTCAATCACCTGATTTTAGGTTTGGGAGCCCGATCCCCAAACCACCAAAGCGTAGAAGCAGTTGCGGCGAATACCGCCGCCTCTACAATCGATTGATTTTGCGTTTGAATAAATATTCCTGCGGTAATCATCCAGAGCAAGAAGGTCAGAGATGGCCGCACCAAACGCAAACTATTGATCACCCATAAACTTGCACGTCCTAAAGCTGCATCAGCCTTTATGGAGGCTTCTAAACCGGCCCAGGATCCAGCTTGCGCGGCTAATTCGAGTTCGATTTTCGATTCTTGCTCCCGAGATTTCATATTCAACTCGTGCAAACGATACTCATGTGCCCACCGCGCTTTTTCTTGGCGATGGGCCTCGCGGCGTTCGAAAAAACCAGTAATGCGCCCAAAAGCCGTCCCAATCAATCCAAAGACGCCGCCAGCCGCAGCGTCCAAACCTAAAGTCAATAATTCTGCCATTTAATTTTTGCTTTCTCTCCGGACCACCACATTCGGGGCGGTCCAATGTCAATGTGAAGGAAATTTTGGTAAAAACCGAAACCTGTGAATCCAGCTTTCTTGCAGGCTTGAAAAAGAATGCGCCGATTATGGCCGAGTGTTGAAATATCAGCCGCAAGTTTCAGGTGTTGGGAGAACGGCGCGCCGCCGACTCTTGCATTGTGAAGGGTACATCTATGACCAGATAGAATTATAAAGGACGATCCGACGTCTGATCTAGCCAGCTGGATACGGTCCATAAAAGCAGGCCATTCAAACAGCTCGCCGCAATGTCGACACGCAAACTCTTCTGGCGAAAAATTTGGCCAACGCCAATTGTCAATATGTTTCGTTTTTTCCACATTGATAATTTATG
>CAZKHC010000042.1:0-14449 GCA_964552135.1 uncultured Algimonas sp.
CCATCAAAGTCCGCGCCATGGATTTCGAACTCCCCGATGAGTGGATGGAAAATCCCGAACTTTTCTTATTCAAAAATTATGAGACAAAGAAAAATATGATCGCCGATCTGTCGGTCCCCATCACGGTCGATATGGTCATCCAAGAAATCAACCGCTATGCCGATAGCGAATTCCGCTACGCGGATAAATCCGACGAAGTCGCGATTGAAAATATGGTCCGCGATTTTGGACGAAATGAAGAGGCTAAGAAGCGCTATTTGGCGAGTAAGAAGAAGTGATTTTTCTCAAGCTTACAATTGTTTTGCTGGGATTGATTTTTGGAATCTGGCTTCAGAATAAACTCGAAAGATTAGTACGCCAGAAAACAGAAGGATTTTGGTTTCAAACCCTCCTATATTGTTGTGCCACATTTGTATCGGCGTCTTTAATATTTGGAGTTATGGCATTGGGCTTAAGCTTTGGCGAAGATCACACAATGACATTTTCGTTTTGGTTGTTGCTTACTGTGGCATCTGGTTTGGCCTTTGCAGTGCTTAGACTTTCTGCAATTTTTTTAGTTGCCGCAATTAATCGACTAGTTGGCCCAGGTACGAGAAATCAATCATGATGCGTCTTGTCAAAGCTGGGCTGATGTTTGGGAACCTCTATGAGGTATCCTCGCCTGCGATGGTGGAGCGCTATAATCGCGCGTTGGAGCATTTGACGGGTAAGCGCACGGCGCTGACGGAGTTTCATATTGATATTGTCGGCGCGTCGCCCGAGATCGCGCATGAGCTGGATGATGAGCTGTATTTGAATCCGCACGGCGCGAACCAGATGTTTATTTTAATGTCGACGGATCAAAAAACCGCGCCGCTGTTGAATAATCAATTTTCAACCTCGCGCTCTATTCTGAAGCAATATATCGAAGAGCATGAAGACCAGCTCTTTGCGTTGACTGCGAGAGAAGCTGTCGCGGGCGAGCTGATGAACTCCGTCTTTAAACTCGGCGAGCCAGCGGATTTGCTTGATATCAATCGAATCGAAATTACCGCAGATACGACCCAAGCCCATGTCGCAGAAGCCGAAGAACTGAGCGCGCAAATTGACCGCTTCGTTACAGATGAAGATGCGTGGTGGGATGATGTTCTCATCGCAGAGATGATTGAGCTGGCCAAACGCACGGGGAATATTCAGCGCAATCCCGTCAAGCTTGACAGTAAAATTTATACGCAAGGGAATTATTTTACCTCGCATTTCGGCGGGGCTTATGTATTCCGAGATGCCAATGTTCCGACCGTTATTGCGCGTGAGCCATTGGAAGGTCTAAGTGATTCCGATATTAGCCAAGTTCTGAGTTTTGCTGACCGCGAGGGAATAGCCAATTGGCTGCGCGATGAGGGGCTCTCGCAGCTTATCGTGCAGCGCCCGAGCCAAGATAGCGCGCTTATCATTCGGCAGAAGATGGACTTTATCGTTGTCGCAACGGCCGCTGATCAAGGGCATGATTTATCGGGTCAATCGCGCCAGAACATGCGCACGCTGGAGCGGCGATATGCCAATCAACTCCCGCCGGAATTTACAGGACTCATGGAAGTGTGGCGCTGGGCGTCTCTTGGCGGACGTGTCCCGCGCTTAGGGCCGTCCCATCCAGCCTTCTTTTACGCCTTGCGCGGCTCGCAGCATAAAGACCGCGATTTGGTGAACATGCTGCTGACCGATTTATCGCGGCTGGATTTCCGCCAGCTTTTCATCTGCCATAAGTCCCTATTCTATGAAGCCTATAAAAGCTGGACGGATCAGAAGAAAGATTTCGTCGTACGCTTCCTTCAGCAGGAATATGCAATGGATAAGGCGGGGGCGCGCGAAGCGCTATTTGGAACGGAGCCCAGTATGGAAAATGTTCCAAGGCCGGCCGCAATTCCGCAACGACGCGGACCATCTATGACACGTATTGTCGATAATGAGCTGCTGGAAGTGGATATTGAATCGGGCCGCATCCGAAAACCCGCAAAACCCTATGTGAGCCCTTGGGGGCCGTCGCCAAAGCATAAAAAATCACGAAAGAGGAGATAGATCATGTTTGGCCTTGTCAGGAATATCGTCATTATTTTTCTGATTCTTACGGTGGCCTATGCCATCCTCAGTTTCACAGCGCGGGTTAAACATCGTGTTTTGCTAGAGTCTGAATATAAATCACAATCTGAATTGCGGCAGATGAGTGAGGAAAAAGAGATTTTCATCGCTCGCGGAATGAAAAAATATGCCCGCTCCTATAAACCGAAGCTCATTTTGGGAGTTTATATTATCCCAGGCTTGGTCATGGGGCTTTTGATGTATCTCGCCCAGTATGGATAGAGGAAAAGACGATGAAATTACTTAAACATATTCCAGCACTCCTCCTCCTTGTTGTTGGGGCGGTCATGCTCAACTATTTTCTGCCAGACCGCGATATCGTTCGCATTGTTGGGACGGAAATCAAACGTCAGGATATTGGGAAAAAAGCCCCCTTTTGGGACCGCGGAGATATTGGAAATGAAGAAGGTATAAACCAAGATGTGCGCTTTATTTATGCCGTCAAAGAAAATGGGAATACCGCCGTTTATAGAAATCAAGATACGGGATTTGGTTTCCCGTTCTACTTCAAATTCGATAGTAGTGATTTATCCGCGAAAGCAGAAGATTATTCCAAACTAGGCGAACAATGGGTCGCCGTCCGCCACTATGGCTGGCGGATAAGGATGTTTACAATTTTCCCAAATGCGACATCCGTAAAACCTGTTGCCGGGCCCAATGTTAGGCTTATTCCTTGGTTCAATATCGTTTTTATCGGAGTGCTCTTTTTGATTTGGGGGTCCCTGTGGTGGAAAATCAAAAGCTGGAAAGCGAAACGCATTGATCCAACTTTAGAAAAAGTCGGAGACTCTATCGGGGATGCGGCGCGCGATGTTGGCCAAATCGCTGGCGATGGCGGCGAGAAAGCACGCGGTTTTTGGAAAAAACTCTTTGGGTCAACCAAATCGCCTGGGGCCTGAGTCTGGTCTGGATGAATCGCCGTCTTTTTTTCGTGCCCATTTGTCGGACAGTATGACCCCAGCAAATAAAATCACGATGGACAGGGCGGCAATGAGCCCGCCCCATAGCCAATGCGGGCCACCTAAAATATCTGCCAAAACACCTGCGTCTGACCGATAAATGGATCCCGAAATTTCTGCGTTTCCGATAAAGAAATAGCCAAAGCCCGTGAGTGCATTGAGGCAAAGCGCGATAGCGATGATGTGGGATACATAAAGCAAAACCCGATTTGGTATTTGCCACGCAAGTAGCGCCAATATCACAGTCCATGCCCCAAGTGTCAGGCGGGTAAAACTATCAGCTGCCCAGATTTGAGACATGATAAGGAGCGCCGTTAGCACAATGAGGGCGACGCGATACCAATTCAGCGCGCGGGTCAAAACAATCATGAGAACGCCCAAGAGGCTGGGTCCCAATAAGCCAAGGATAATGACAACCGCGCGCTGAAAATTATTTGATGTCGCGGTTTCTGCAATCCCAGAAAAATCTGGTAAAACAGTAAGTTTTATAAAACTGCCGCCTGTGAAAATTGCGCCCAACCCATGCCCTAATTCATGGACCCAGGTAGATAGAAATAAAATTGGAATACGCGCCACGGGCACTTGTAGGACCATCCAGACGATAAAGCACAGTCCCCAGAACTGTGTCGCGGGCAGGCGCGGCGGCAGAGGCTTTATATTTTTAAACTTTGTGGTCGACATGAAAACTATGTGACGGTCATAGCGCCCCGCTGCAAGGTCGATTTCAGTCATTCTTAGTTGTCCGTGACGCGGAGGCTGTTCTTCTCTATGCTGCGTCCATGATTGATCTGGAGTATTCTTTTTCAGCTGAGGTTTGGTTGTGGCAATCCGAGTCGGCAACGGCCTGGTATTTTGTGACGTTGCCGGTTGAACTCTCCGAAGATATCAAAGCCTTTACCAAACATCTCGCGCGCGGTTTTCGCTCCGTCAAAGTCGAGGTGCGTATCGGCGCCACAACATGGAATACCTCGCTTTTTCCCTCGAAAGAGCAGGGGGCATATTTATTGCCGATTAAGAAGCCCGTTCGTGTGGCCGAGAATATTGGCGCAGCTTCAAAAGTCGAGGTTCATCTAAGAGTTCCGACCTAGGTCGAATTTTATCCAAATTTGGCTGAAACCCGCCATTGCCAAACCCGATAGAGTCAACGGATAGACATTCCATGAGCGTGATAAATATTGACCCTGTGAGCTATGATCTATGGCGGACGGATAAAGAGGCTTTCGCGAAAGCCTTTGGGGAGAGCTTTGCCGAAACGGGTTTTGCGATTGTCTGCGATCATACCATTCCGGCGGAACATATCTCTAAAGCTGCGGAGCAGACCAAAGCTTTTTTCGCGATGAGTGCAGACCAAAAGCGTCAATACGCCGATCCTGACAATGGGCATCAACGCGGTTACTCCCCAATTGGAACAGAAAACGCGAAAGGTCGCAGCGTATCCGATTTCAAAGAATTCTGGCATCGCGGCCGTTGCTTGCCAGAGGATAGTGCTTACCGCGATTGTATGATGTCGACGCCTGAGGTTGCGGAGCTGCCTGAGTTTAATGCGGCGACCTATGATCTTTATGAGGCGCTAGATAGCTTTGGGACGAATTTACTGCGGGCGGTGGCGCTGTATCTGGGACTGGGAGAAACCTATTTTGACGACAAGGTGAACTATGGAAATTCGATCCTGCGTCTCCTGCATTATCCGCCCCAAGACAATCCACCCCCGGAAGGAGCAGAGCGCGCGGCTGCCCATGAAGACATAAATCTCATCACGCTTTTGCTCGGCGCAGAAGAAGCAGGACTGCAGGCCAAACATCGTAAAGGTCAGTGGATTGATATTCATGCTCCTGACGGCGCGGTGGTTGTCAATGCCGGGGATATGCTGCAACGGCTGACGGCGGGGTATATCCCGTCAACCACGCACCGCGTGCTGAACCCATCGCCGGAGCGCGCAAAATTCCCGCGCTATTCTACGCCATTTTTCCTGCATCCCAATCAAGATTTTATCATCTCCTCGCTGCCAAAATATTCGGCGCAAACGGGACGGAGTGACCCGCCTATTTCGGCGGGGGATTATTTGAATGAACGCCTTCGCGAAATAGGGCTTTTAAAGACTTAAACCCCTTTATTTAATTGACCCACGATTGATTCAACGACGCTTGTGATATCCGAAACATAATCCGTTTGTTGGATGATATTATCCGCATGAATTTTGGAGGGACTGACATAGCGTATATGTGCCGGTTGAACTTGCTCGTGGAATTGCCGCAACACATCTTCGCGCGTTCGGCCTCTCTCTGTCGTGTCGCGTTCCAAGCGGCGCGCAAGCCGTAAATCAGTTTCGCATTCTATATAAAGGCTATGATCGAAAATGTCCCGAAGGACAGGTTGCGCTAGGAGCAATATGCCGTCGACAATAATCAGCGGGCGAGGCTGCAGGGGTTCCGTCGGGGTACGGCGTTGGTGGGTTATAAAATCATAATTCGGTATAGCCGTCGCTTTGTTATTTTTAAAGTTCGCAAGATTGTCTCGCAACAACTTAAAATCGAGTGCCTCTGGGATATCGAAATTCATCATGGGTGATCCGCCGCGCGTTCGGATGTCATGATAATAATCATCTTGGCGAACGAGGCGGCAATGGGCGCCGCCAATATAATCTCGTAAATAGGCCGCAAGGGTTGATTTCCCGGAACAGCTTCCGCCGGCAATGGCTAATATTCGCGGGGTAGACGGAAGCGGCGAAAGTGGAGACATGTTCCATTTTACCGTAATCGCCGTCCAAGCCTAGTGAGTTTTACCGCATTACATCCGTACCCTAGAGCGCTATTGCGCATTGCCAATCTTGTCTTCACAGGCATAAGGGAGAATATGCTTTCCGTTCTCGATATTTTCCGCATCGGTATTGGACCATCTTCGTCCCATACGGTTGGACCTATGCGGATTTCGCATCGTTTTTGGCAACGACTGGCATCGCGCGGCGATCTTGAGACGACGGCGCGTATCAAAATGATTTTTCGCGGTTCATTGGCTTTTACGGGCATTGGTCACGGGACACCGCGCGCAGGACAATTAGGGCTTCTGGGATTTGAACCGGAAACGATTGATATTGCCGCCGCCGACACGGCGCTGAAAAGACTGGACACAGAGCTTAGTTTTTTACGCGATGGTAAAAAGATCGCGTTTGACCCGAAGGTAGATATAATATTGGATTATGATCAGCCGCCCGAATTGCATCCCAATGAAATGGAAATGCAGGCTTTTGATGCACAGGGCGGGCGGATTTATGCACGGGTTTATTACTCGACGGGCGGAGGGTTTACCGCCAGCCACACGCAGCTCTCACGTCCTGCCAAAAATGATCGTGTTAACACCGGGAAAATCTCCGTTCCATATCCTTTTGGCTCCGCGGCGGAACTATTGTCTTTATGCCAGGCGCAGGCCTTGTCATTGGCTGCGCTCATTTTGGAAAATGAGGATGCCCGCCGTTCGCGCGCGGAAACGGAAGAACAGCTCGATCATATTGTTGATGTGATGCTGACAGCTATCGACCGAGGATTAAAGACACGGGGGATACTGCCCGGAGGATTGAAAGTCGAACGCCGCGCGCCAGATATCTGGGTAAATTTGCGGGACGTTCCTGGATCTAATGAGTGGGAAACATTATTCGACTGGCTTAATGTTTATGCCATGGCCGTGAATGAAGAAAATGCAGCAGGGGGGCAAGTTGTGACGGCGCCAACCAATGGCGCTGCGGGGATTATCCCATCCATCATCCGTCATTATTGCTGCGATGAGGCGGCCAAGCCTGACTATGATAAGACGCGCATTTTTCTAACGACAGCGGGCGGCATAGGACTGCTCTACAAACAACGGGCCTCCATATCTGGTGCCGAAATGGGGTGTCAGGGCGAGGTAGGTGTGGCCTGTTCAATGGCGGCGGCGGGGCTCGCAGCCGTTTGGGGGGCGACGCGGCTACAAATATTGAGTGCCGCCGAAATTGGGATGGAACATAATTTGGGCCTGACTTGCGACCCTGTTGGCGGCCTTGTACAAATTCCCTGTATTGAGCGTAATGCAATTGGCGCAGTGAAGGCGGCCAATGCCGCGCGATTGGCGCTGCATGGCACTGGTGTTGGAAAGGTCTCTCTGGACCAGGTTATTGAAACGATGCGCCAGACTGGATTGGATATGAGCTCGAAATATAAAGAGACCAGTCAAGGTGGATTGGCCGTGAATGTGATTGAATGTTGAGGGTGCTAAAGTGGCAATCGTTCTAACGTTTATCAAACTTATCTTCGCGCCTAACGCCCATTAACATTTTTGACTCGAGCCGGCCGCGCAGCGCCGCATAATAGGCACGAAGGAAGGCGGAATCGCTTTCGCCCGATTCCCAAACCCAGCCGATTTTTGTACGAATGCGAATGGCGACATCAGCCAATACTTCTTTATCTTTGGCGCGCAGCACATCTTCTAAGACATGTAATTCTTTGATTCCGTAAGTATCAATTTGTGCGGGCGTAAAGGCGAATTTCGCAAAGGTTTCTTCATATTCTGGCTTGTCCGTTATGACCAAATCCGCCGCCAACATCGGACGCGGTGAGCGGACAACCCACGTTCCAGCAACCAGATCGCCAACACGTAGCCTATCTTTATTAAACAGCGGAAATAGTAAAAAGATACTCGCCCAGATGAGAGCCAGCAATCCCATCCAACCATCTACGCCGCCCACTATAAGGCCAAACAAAAACAAAAAGGACATTGTCAAAGGTAGGAAAAACCCAATTTCGCGCAAGGCATTTCGGGCGAAAACACTGGCTGCGGAAAGTCGCGCTTTACCGCGTGCTGCGACACGAATTTTAAGGGCCATTTTTCCGGGTGTTGCGGCGCGCCGCCCAAGCTCAAAGAGGGTGAAGTAAAAACTGCGCAGTATAAAAGCAATTACGGTCCAAATTATCTCAGCAAGTTCGGGGCTGTAAAGGAATGTGGCCCCCAAGGCATAATTCGCACCCGTTAAAATCAATATCATAACCAATAAATCGATCGAAAAGGCTCCGATACGGGCGCCCACATCCGCGAGTTCTATTTGCAAATCTACACCTTCGGGCGTTACGAGATGCCTACGGCCTTGTTTGATTTGCTCAGGGGTTAATTGTCCTGTGGTATTCATTCTTCCAGAGCTTTCCGGGGCAAGAAGAAATAGAACAACCAAAAGGTCAGCATGGTTCCGCCAATGCCATAACGGAGCCAATCACTTTGAATGAGTTGGCGTCCGAAGCCTTCGAGTAGTCCTGCTGCAAACAGCATAATAACAACACCGCCCAAAATAATCGAAGCTTGTTCGGATTTTGACCGCAAGGATTCCATCCGCGTCATTTCGCCAGGAAATGCGACGGCGCGTCCGATGAGAATTCCGCCAGCACCCGCTAAGCCAATCGCAAAAATTTCAGTCGTCCCATGAATAAAAAGCCAGCCACCAATTTCAAAACCAAGGTCTTTCTCCGTATGGATGGCTATAAAAGCGCCAAGCATAAGTCCGTTCATCAACATCAAAATCACGGTTGGTAGGGCAAATGCGAATCCAAGCGCAAAGGCAAGAATGGCAACGCCGCTGTTATGTGAAAAGAGAGAAGCTGCGAAGGCGCCTAAAGCCCCATCGCCTTTTTTATAACCATAGATTGAATCGCGTAATGTTTCTTCGGACGCGGATGGATTTCTGTCGCCCGCCAAACTTTCGGCGACGAAAGAGTAGAACCAATCTGGATTACTTGAGACCAATGCAAATCCGACGATTGCCCCAAGTAAAAGAATAAAGCATGCGGCGGTGACATCCTTCCACGCGGCCTGGATAGCCAGTGGCCAGTCGCGGACAAAGTATTTTATGATGCGGTCGCTTAGCCGCTGCTGACTGCCGTAAATAACATAATAGGCGCGCGTCGAAAGCGATTCCAAATAGCTGACGACACTTTGGTCTAAGGACGTTGCGCGCGCCACAGAAAGCGAGGACAGGGTTGAGCGATAGAGACGAGGTAGCTTTACAATTTCCTCATCCGTCAACCCGCGAACAGAGCGCGCTTCAATACGCTGCAACATAAATTCCATTTCTTTCCAAACATCTTGGCGTTCCTCGCGGAAACGTTTGGATTTCAGGGTTAAGGTCCGGCGTGTCATGTGAGGTCCTTATATCGCATTGCGAGCTTTCAGGAGCATATAAGTGTTGAGCACTTTCATGTTCAACGTGTCCGCATTGGCGTCGATAACATTCACGCCCATACGTTCCAATCGGCGCAAAACGATTTCCCGTTCACGCATGAGTCCATCGCCAATCAGGCTGGCCGCAGCCTCTTCAGAATTTTCCGCATCTTGCGTAATTAATTGATCAAGCGCCGTATTTCGAAAGGCGACGAAAATTACGATGTGGCGTTTAAGAAGCCGGGCCATATTTTCTACCATTAGCTCCGCTTGCGTGGCGTCAACGAAATCCGTGAAAACAACAATTAATGTTCGGCGCTGAAGATTTTGAGCGAGTTGGCTGAGGCCGAGTGTGAAATTTGTCTCCGCTGTTGAATAGTCTACTTGGGCTGATACGCGGCGGATTTGGGCGAAGCTGCGGGTATTGCCTATTGCGGGGGCATAGAGATAGGGCCGCTCGTCAAAGGCATAAATCCCCACTTTGTCGCCGATTTTAAGACTCACAAACGACATTAGAAGCGCCGCATTTAAAGCGCGGTCAAGCTTTGTCATAGCTTCGCCCGTTTCAACATTTTCAACTTCTTCCGCCATGAGGTGGCCCGTATCAAAGGCGAAGATAATGTTGTGGTTGCGTTCGGTACGAAACTCTCGAGATAAAAGCGTGCCGTGGCGCGCGGAATGTTTCCAATCTATCGAGCGTTTATCCATCCCCGGTAGCCATTCTGTCAGCCCGTCAAATTCAGTGCCGTCGCCGCGCAGACGTTGTAGCTTTTGCCCGATATTAGCATCCTTGGTAAAAATCTCCGCGGCGGTATCTCGGACCATTTGTGTATCTGACGTCACGGCAATTTCGCGCTCCAGCGGGTCTATGCGTTGCCGCCATATGAGACCAAGCGGGCCTTGCCATCTTGTCCAGATGCGTTCCAAAACGGCCGTCCCGCGTAAATCGGTTCGAAGCCCAAAAAGGGATAACATGCCACCGTCGCCAAGCCCAGCACGGGCAATATCAGGGCTAACTGTGAGGCGATCATTTGCGCTTAATCTTTGCTCTGGCGTGCGCGGCGGAACGCCGGGACCAAATTCTGTTGTGACCCGAACATCATAATCATGCCCGACATAGCCAGCGCCAGGCGCCTCTACGTTTGGCTCCATACGTTTGATCGATGTCGACAGTAAAATATCGAGGCCCATTAACCCCAAAATGGCCGCGACCCAGGCGGCGCCAATCAACCAAAGGTCCGGCAAAAAGACCGCTAATAAAAGTGTCACGGGCAAGCCAAGGGCCGCCGCAAAAACCGCCGTGCGGGTCGGATATGTCTGGGTACGAAATTGCATTTTATATCAAGTGCAAATTCCTTCGGTCTTCGTCGTTCATCGCGGAGCCTGTGTTTGTTCGATGACAGCTGTAATGACTTCATCCGCCGTGCGGCCTTCAATTTCGGCGGCGGGTGATAGGACCGCGCGGTGACGGAGTGCCGGCAGAGCGATAGATTTCACATCATCTGGGATGACATAGTTTCGGCTTTGCAAGGCGGCGAAGGCACGCGCGGAACTGGCTATCATTGCTGCGGCTCTTGGGCTGGCACCTGTTTCAAAAAGAGGATTATCACGCGTTCCGCGAACAAGATCGACGACGTAATGGGTGACTTCATCGTTCAAATGAATTCCCGCAATCGCATCGCGCGCCGTTTTGAGTGCAGCTTTTGTCATAACGGATTTTAGACCTAGCTCATCCATTGTAGGTGTCCCGCTACGTTGTCCATGTTGCTGAACAATACGAATTTCTTCGTCTCGATCTGGGTAGGACAGAATATGCTTGAATAAAAAGCGATCCAGCTGCGCTTCGGGAAGCGGGTAGGTGCCTTGCTGTTCGATAGGGTTTTGCGTGGCGACCACCATGAAATTATCGCCAAGTGCGAAGCGTTTCCCATCAATGGTAACCTGCCGTTCTTGCATGGCCTCTAAGAGGGCCGATTGCGTTTTTGGCGGAGTTCGATTGATTTCGTCCGCCAGCAACATATCGCAGAAAATTGGACCTTTCACGAGAGTGAATTTATTTGTTTGGAACGAAAACAAATTCGTTCCCAATAAATCACCCGGCAAAAGATCGGGGGTAAATTGGATCCGCCCAAATTCCAATTTCGTGACATGCGCAAAGACTTGCGCCAAAAATGTCTTTGCCGTTCCGGGCACACCTTCGAGCAAGATATGTCCACGTGACAGCAGTGCCGTTAACAACAAGTCGACAGTATCCGTTTGTCCGATAATGACTTTGCCAACTTCGGTTCGGATAGAATCGGCGAGGGCTTTGATATTGGCTAAATCGCCATCACCCGGCCGGGATTCAGAAATAGGTGCGTCGGTCATAGAATAAAGTCCTTCATGAATCGGATAGGGAGGAGGCGGTCTCGAGAGCCGTTTTAGTCATGGCGTCTCGCCATGTCGTCAAGGCTCGCGCATATTGCCCGTAACTTTGTTGGTCAGCGCCAGATATGGCGTGTTTTAAATCGCTAAACGGTGGTTGAATTTTCAAGCGTTTTTCGCGCGCGTCTAGAAGCTTATCAATATCCGTATGTGCGCGCTCCCTATAGCCGAGATAGCTGGCGACTTGCCGGCGTATAAGCTCTGCGTAATCTTCGCCGGTGTGATGGGCACGATTAGCGATTCCCATAAATTCCGCCGCCGTTCGCGCGAGACTAACCGGGCCTTGCCGATAATCTGGCCGAACACGAGCTGGATCGCCAAAGCGGTTAAAGCCTTGCCAGGCGACGAGAATGCCAGCGGCCAACAAGCAAAGGGTCGCCGCCAAGAAGGGCGGCGTCATCATAAGTTTCACAATGTTCTGATTGGATTGGATACCGTGCAAGCTGACGTCAATATCCACGGAAAGCTGATTAATGTCGGCATGGGCAATAATATCGTCCACAATGGCATTCGCAATCTGCGCGCCGCCTTGCGAGTTAAATGCCATTGTGTTGACGAGATCAGGTTCCGACAAAATATATGTTTCCGTGTCTTCTAAACGAATGAGAACGGGATGCCCGTCAATTTTTAGAAGTACCTCATGATTGGGGAGTGGTTCAGGTTCTGGCTCAACCTCTTCTTCTTCGTCCTCTTCGGAAGTTTTGTCAGATGTTTTTTCGTCGTCTTTAGTCTCATCTTTCTTTTTCTTCTTCGGTTCGTAAGTTTCACCTCTTTCTTCGGCGCGCTTACGTCTTTGCGCCTCGATTTCCGCTAATTTTTCCTCGCGAAGTTCGTCAATAAAATCAGGCCATCTGGCGTTGAGGTCAAAATATTGGAGGTCTTGAAAGTCTGGGGTGTAATTTTCAGAAAGTGTACGAGTATTGACTGTTTCAAAGGATAGCTTCGCGTCCGGGGACGAAAATGCGCTGCGGCGAATAACAGGTAAATCCTCGGTCATGTTTCGATAGCCGCCCGGAGGCATGAGTCCAGATCCGCGGGTTTTTCGCGCCCAATCTTTGCGGCCCTCTTCGCCGCGCTGCGGACGGAACTGGGTCACTGACCATTTTGGTAAAATGACGAGACTGGTTTCGTCGCCTTTCGCGTCTAAGGTTTTCTTCAACCTAGAATAGGTGCGCGACGGACTATAGATGACGAGGCGGTTTTTCCGGTCATAATAGTCTCGTTTTCCGCGCGATTCTTTTATATCATAATCCAAACGCTCCAGATAATCGTTGAAAGCCTTATAGCCGACAGCCGAGACAGACCGCGGTGTTGCCTGTCCGGGCGGCGCTTTTCGCAGGTCTTCGGCAAATCCCCCTAAGACAATCAGCGCGCCAAAGGCAAAACAACCGATGAGGATTAAGCTAATGAGGGTGATGGGCCGAAATATGACGCTCGACAGACCCAATCGCCGGCTCCTGCCCTGAGCTCCAGACAGGTTCTGCGCAAAATGCCGCTCGCGTGCTGTGCCTGATTGTCTCATCGCCGCGATTTCCGCGGAGCTTCTGGGGTTTGACCTGTCAAATCGGCATAGGCGTTTCGCGCAGTTTTAAAGCCCGCTTCGTTGACGGATACGCCGCCAAAATGGGCGAGTTCAGAGACGCCTGCGATCGTCGAGAAAGCTCTGCGTGCTTCTGGTGTCAAGACTGACAGGCTTCCAATTTCGCGCGCGGTTAAACTGCGGCGAACGACATTTGGCCGGTTACGGTCAATATCTTGAATGGACCGGAAAAGCAGTGTGTGGACCGCTTCACCATAGCGGCCTTCGGCGGCCAATTTATCCACTTCTTCAAGTAAAATTCGGGCTTGTGCCTCTGCCGGTTGATAAAGCGGTATGTCTTCTTCATCCGAGGTTTTCTTTTTCGCCGGAGCCGCAAAACGCGTTTCATAGATGGCACGCCCAATCAGATAAATTGCGCCGACGGCGAGTGCGCCGATTCCTAGATAGAAAATAATCTGCAGCAATGGGGCAAGGAATTTGAAAATTGCTGAAAAAAAACGGCCAACGCCCAAGCTGAATTGAGAGGGCGGCGGGCGAGGAATGGGCTCGGCGAGTTCAAATTGAAACTCTTCATTCCGTTTTACCGCACGATAGGCTGTCTCAATCTCATCTTCGGTATGTAAAATAAAGGTTTCGGAGTCGAAATCAGTCGACTCAGTGGAAGTTGATTGCGATGTGGTCTGAGAGGAGTGTGCAGCCGCAATAGAACCAGCTGTCAAAAATGCCGTGCAGGCAAGCAAAAAAGCTATGAGAAAAGCGCGGAGTTTCATGCCGTTATCTTTGTCTCAAAGAGGACACCAAAAAAGTGACCCCGCCGTGATTAGCCTGAAGAATGAATGGCACGTTTTGTGTGAATCCCCGTTTTCGTTCGCACCACCTTAACGGGCAGATAATGGGCGTCAATGCAAAGTCTCTAATGCGGCAAAAGGTCTATGAAAGCGGCTGGCATTAGCCCGCGCAAACTATTGCCCACGAAGATTGCCTCGGCTGTTTTGATATCTTCCAAAGTCAGGACTGCTTCTACTGCATTGCCTTGTTCGATCAGCGCTTGCCGCAAAACACCCGGTAGCAACCCGCAGGATAATGCGGGGGTCAAAAGCGTGCCGTTTTTTTCGACAAAGAGTGAGGTGAAAGATCCTTCGCACAGCGCATTTTCTGAATTTAAAAAAATGACTTCATCTGCGCCAATGAGAGCTTTCAGACGGGCGCATTCGCCATCGTAAAAATCTCGCGCCGT
>CAZKHC010000043.1:0-4746 GCA_964552135.1 uncultured Algimonas sp.
TTTGTCATTACGGCGGGGCGGCTGGATGAGATGTGTCCTGTTGAGAATGCCGCCATGGCAGACCGCACAATCATTGAGTGGGATAAAGACGATATTGACAAAATCGGTATGCTAAAAATTGATGTGCTTGCGCTCGGCATGCTGACCTGCATCCGTAAGGCATTTCATTTATTGAGTGATTGGAAGGGTGAGCATTACGCACTGGCGACAATCCCACAGGAAGACCCAAAAGTTTACGACATGCTCTGTATCGCGGACACGCTCGGCGTCTTCCAAGTGGAAAGCCGCGCGCAGATGAATTTCCTTCCTAGGATGCGGCCGCGCACTTTTTATGATCTCGTGATTGAAGTGGCGGTTATTCGCCCGGGGCCTATCCAAGGCGATATGGTGCATCCCTTTATAAAAAGGCGGCGCGGAGAAGAACCTGTCGTCTATCCATCGGCAGCATTAGAGCCAGTATTGGGCAAAACACTCGGCATTCCACTCTTCCAAGAACAGGCCATGCAAATCGCATCTGTGGCGGCGGGCTTTACGTCAAGCGAAGCCGATCAACTCCGCCGTGCTCTCGGGACAGCACGCGGCCCCGGCACAATACAAAAGTTCAAAGACCGCTTTATTATTGGTTGTATCGACAATGGATATGATGAGGACTTTGCCTGCGCAGTCTTTCGTCAGCTCGAAGGGTTTTCGGGCTATGGTTTTCCTGAAAGTCATGCTGCTAGCTTTGCGCTTTTGGTGTATGTTTCAAGCTGGCTGAAATGCCATCACCCTGAAGTCTTTTGTGTAGCACTTTTGAATTCTCAACCCATGGGATTTTATGCACCTGCACAGATTGTTAGAGATGCAAGAGAACACGGCGTGACCGTGCGGCCAATCTGTGTCGAGCATAGCTATTGGGATAATGTCTTAGAACCTGCAGGCGATGGACAGCTGGCGGTTCGGCTAGGTTTTCGGCAAATCAAAGGTTTTAAAGAAGAAGATGGTCATTGGCTTTCAGCCGCGCGCGGGAATGGCTATCGCTCCATTGATGCGGTCTGGCGTAAGGCAGGATTAGATAGAACGGCTTTATCTAAACTCGCCCAAGCCGATGCCTTTGCCGCGCATGATCTAAACCGTAGAGATGCGCTATGGGCCGTTAAAGGACTTGGCGGTGAAAAACCTTTGCCGCTTTTTGAGAACCTCGGGGAGGGCCTGCTGAATAAAGGTGCTAATCTTCCTATTATGGAGCTGCGCGAAGAGGTTTTTGAAGATTACATTGGCACGCGCCTGACATTGCGGGAACATCCTGTGAGTTTGTTGCAAGTTGAAATTGGCTCGACGATTCCGTCGTGCGATCTTCGAAATACGGTGGATGGGCGATGGGTTGAGGTTTGCGGTCTTATTATTACGCGGCAACGCCCTGGTACAGCTAGCGGCGTTATATTCCTGACGCTTGAAGATGGAACAGGCGTCTCAAATATTGTTGTTTGGCCAAACATGTTTGAGAAACGGCGAAAAGCTGTGATGGCGGGGCGACTCCTCAAGATACGAGGTAAGTTGCAACGGGAAGGGATTGTCACCCATGTTATAGCTAATCAAATTGAGGATTTGTCTTACCTGCTAGACACATTGGGAGATGCGAGCGGTGTTGGTCAAAATATCAACCCTACGCATGATAATGCCGATGAAGCCAAGCGGCCTATACCTGCTAAGGAGGCAAAACGGGAGGGAAAGACGTCATATGGTGACAAATTATCGCCTGCAAAGGACCGACCTATTTTGCCGAACAGAAACATATCAGGATATTATAATTCAGGTGGTGGTGTCCGACATCCAAGACAGCAAGCTAACAAGTTATTCCCTAGTCGCGACTTTCATTGAAAAGAAATTCCGCTGTCGCCTCTGTGTCAGACCCGCTTACGATTTGCACGTCGATATCATTCAACCAGCTATTCATTAACTGAACCTGAGCTCCTGTTGGGACTTCCCCATTCTCACCAATTGTAGAAGCAATAAGCGCGGCGAGGGCTGCGTGATGTGTGGCATGTTCGGAATTAGATTTAACAACCTCATCATTCGAGCTTTGGTTTTCCAAATAAAGCCTTCGAAGTTTAAAGCCTGTACCATCATCTCGATAGGTAGATGCAATCAATCGGCCTCTTCCGCCTCTGCGGCGATTTTGTATTGTGCCAGACGCTGTAAGAGGTTTGAGCGTTTCTATTTTATCCGTCGAAGCATCGTCGATACGAATGGGTAGGCCTATCGGAGTGAGCGCGCCACTTTCTAAGTCGAGAATTGCCCCGCCAGACAGATCCTTCTTTAAGCGGGTTGCATATAAGATTGCTAATGAGCTATCATTTTCAGTTCCCGTCTGAGATAAAAAGAAATCAGCCTCATTGTTGGAAACAGGTACCCAACTTCCCGATAATGCAATTTCCTTTTCGCTGGTAACGGCTTGTTTAAACAGTTCATGGCTAACAATCTCACCCACCTCATCCAGGCCAAAATTAGACGTGATAAGTTTTGAGTTTATCGCCAATGCATAGCCTGTGTCCGTCCGCTGTAAGCTAATTTTCATATCTGTTGTGTTGGAAGTGGTGGTTTTGATAAATAGAGGGTCGAGCGTTTGTCTTAAAATAGGTGTGCCGTAATCAAGTTCGATAGAACGCGACCCAGTCTTAACGACGCTGCGGGTCGAGGAACGCTTTGTTGGGGTATTATCGGATGCTTTATTTGCATTATCTTCGTCGGCCTGTTGCAACATGCCAATTTGGGCCCATTCCGCTAAAACGTTCCAAACATTACTATATATCTGCCACTTCTCTTGCGCGCTGGGTTCACCATTTGATGCCGTATGAACGGCTAGCAGTTCTTCGGCAATGTTATTTGCCGATACGCCCACTGCAGCTTTTAGCCAAATCCAGCCCGACAACTCGCTAGGTTTGAATAATGTTCCTGTTTTTTCATAATATAGCACCAATTCATCATCGCTAATAATTTCAGATGTTTGGGAAGGCGCCAGTTTTTGCGGTTTCGGCTGCCGGCCCAAGATATGTTCGGCCAAAGCGATATCTGCAAAGCGCGGAACAGGGAAAAATGAGAGATAATCCTCGACGGTATCTGGAGCAGGAAACACACGGGAAAATTGTCCCGCTCGCGCGAGCTCAGCATCCGCGCGTGCGCCGAGGCCTAGGCTCTGAATGTCTTCGGGCGGTAAATTCAGGCCAAGTAATGAGACCATATCGACGACGACCTGGTTTTTGACTTCATATTCAATGTCGCCGCCATCTTCTGGTCCCGAACAGACCTTTAAATCGGGGCTAAGGTTACACTCGAGGAGATAGGGTTTGAGGTCTGCGGATATAAAACAATCAAAGCCCATTAATTCGTAACAACCATTTGTGGGGGCAGTAATGTTATTCGTTCGTGTTCGCATTCTTTCTCGAACAGAAATCGCCGTTATCGTGACTAGGTCACGAACCTTATCAAATAACGCAACATCATCATGACCCTGTTCTCGGAGCCATTTTTTATACTCGCCTAGGTTCACAAAAACGACAGGGGCATCAGATTCTTCATTTAGGGCGTTGATGTCAGGATTTGTAAGGTGCGAAAACGGATTGTCGAGATCGTCAATATCATAAGGATCTGAGGCTAGCTTCGCAAAGCCTTCGTCATAAAGATAAACTCTAAGCGGCTCAACAGAAGCGATTAAAACGTAAAGGCGCAGGACATATTTTCGTTCATTTATTAGGTGAGGGTTGTCGAGGTAATCTTGTACCATGAATTTCGGATCTAAAGGAACATCTGCAAGATCTCTTACGACTTCTATGCCACGGCCGCGTGAGGAATTCTTAGGTTTCAAAATCCATTTGTGGTCGGGGTCGTCATGTGCATGTTGAAGCCAATCATGATATTCATTGGGCATGGAATAAACATGTGGGAAATAATCCATACGCGCCTTGCGCTGCCGACTTCCTAAACGATCGCGTGAGGAGGCTAGCGTGTCATGGAGAAAGTCTTTAATGGTAAGACCATTATTGCCGGGGATGTGGTTAATGGATTTCGACGGAGCAAGGTGTTCAAAGACGATCTCATCCGGCATCCCAGTGTACCAACAACTATCCCAGCTTTTCGAATCACCTTCTTCCCAAATTTCGGAGTCGAGAGCTTCGATGAAAAACGTATCCTGCGCAGGATCACGATCTCCTGCCAACCAATAACGGCGTTTTGAACTTTGTTTAGTCAAGATGAATGCCTCGTCCGGTGTGATAGTGTTAAGCGGTCCCATATAGTATTGATTTTCAAGGCGAAGTCACGATTTGGCAAGGTGATGTCACGAAAAGTTGTCGTAAAATGTGATTGATATTCACTTCAACGTGATTGCGTAAGCATTAGTCTCTCTGCTATTGCGTTCGGCAATGACAAAATTACGTCAGCAAATTTGCGAAAACTCTTTAGGAGAGAATAAATGTCGAATGTCCCTCAAAACCGTAGTCAGCTAATGCAAAAGCTGTCGAAAAACCTAGTCGTTGCGACTCCTCTCGTTGTCGCGGCATTTGGCATGAGTCATATGGCAACGGCTCAAGCTGGAAATTGCCCGGCAGGATCAACGTATACAGGCGGTATTTGCTTGGCGACGTCTTCCTATCAGGCTCCGACTTATCAGGCACCAACCTACCAGGCTCAGCCTGAGGCCGAAGCGGCTGGGTCTGCTTACAAGGCAACGGGCGAAGCTGAAGCGGCTGGATCTGCTTATAAGGCAAC
>CAZKHC010000043.1:4846-10601 GCA_964552135.1 uncultured Algimonas sp.
AAGGCAACGGGCGAAGCTGAAGCGGCTGGATCTGCTTATAAGGCAACGGGCGAAGCTGAAGCAGCGGGCTCCGCATATAAGGCCAAAGGCGAAGCTGAAGGTAAATAATACCACTCGAATAAGTTAGGCTATTAATACTCGAAATCGAAACTATTGGCCTGATTTATCGGCATATTGATGCTGAAAACTAAAAATGTCGTCCCACCTGTCATATGTTAGTCGTCAGGTGGGCTACAGTCCTTATTTGGCTATAGTAGCTTCGATGCGAGTGTTCTGGCTACTTCCCGAAAATCCAATTTTCATATCGCCGAACACGCCCAACTGGGTAATCTTACATTATGAAATAAAAAGGCTGGCCTTGTTGCCTAAGCCAAAAGACAAGCGTAACGCTTTCGTATGTCTGAAAAAGGTCGCCAGAGTAAGTTACCACGAGAAGAGCGTCTCGCAGCCGAGTTGCGCGCTAATTTGCGACGCCGAAAACAAGCGTCCCGGAAAACCAAAAATACGCGAAAAGAGAGCCAAGCTGACCACGGCCTAAATCCTGACAAACCCTTGCCTTGAAATCGCCCGCGACCCCGCATAACACCCGCGATAAATATGCGATGAAAGACCCAGCATGGATAAAATAGTCATTGAAGGCGGCTTTCCGCTCAACGGTGAGATTAACATAAGCGGCGCAAAGAATTCTGCGATCAAATTGATGGCGGTTTGTTTGCTTACGGATGAGCCCGTGACGCTTACGAATATGCCGCGTTTGCGCGACACACGGTCAATGGCGGGACTATTACGCCATTTAGGGGTGGAAGTAGACGAAGGCAAAGCAGATGTCATGAAGATGCATGCGCCGAAACTAACGGAATTGACGGCGCCTTATGATCTTGTTCGAAAAATGCGGGCTAGTTTCAATGTTTTAGGGCCACTTCTTGCCAGGGAGCGTCAGGCAAAGGTTTCGTTACCCGGGGGCTGTGCGATTGGGGCTAGGCCTGTCGATTTACATTTAAAAGCGCTCGAATCGTTGGGGGCGAAAATTAAATTGGATGAAGGTTATGTGATTGCCACGGCCAAAGGGGGATTGAAGGGGGCGGAGATTACGTTCCCGTTCGTGACGGTTGGCGCAACGGAACACGCTATATTGGCAGCTGTATTGGCAGATGGTGAAACCATTTTGAATAATGCCGCTCGCGAACCTGAAATCGCTGATCTTGCGAACTGTTTGAATGGTATGGGGGCAAAAATAATGGGGGCGGGTCGCTCTCAAGTTGTCATCCAAGGGGTAGAGCGGTTATCTGGTGTTAAATATGCCGTCGTCCCCGATCGTATTGAGGCTGGAACATATGCCCTAGCTGCCGCGACGGCAGGTGGTTCTGTGCGTTTGAAAAATATTCGATCTGATCATCTTGGCTCTTTATGGCCGCTGATTGCTCAAGCTGGAGCTAAAGTGTCTTTGGACGAAACATCAGTGTTGATTGAGCGGGGTGGAGGTCGTCCAAAACCCGTTGATGTGGATACTATGGCGTACCCTGGATTTCCGACCGATCTTCAAGCCCAATTTATGGCCTTCATGTGCCTTGCTAATGGTGTTTCGATTATACGCGAAAATATTTTCGAAAACCGCTTCATGCATTGTCCAGAATTGGCGCGAATGGGCGCAGATATTACTGTTACCGGCCGTGAAGCGATTGTGCGCGGCATGAAAGAGTTCCGAGCTGCCCCTGTTATGGCGACGGACCTACGTGCATCTGCATGCCTCATCAATGCAGGATTGGCGGCGCGCGGCGAAACACACATCAGCCGCGTCTATCACCTTGACCGTGGGTTCGAGGACATAGAAGGAAAGTTGAAAGGATGCGGTGCTCGCATTTCGAGGCAAAAAGATGACTGAGTTAAAATTAAGGGCGACTGAGACCTCGGATATCGAAGTCATCGCAAGTGCGATTCAAGACGGAATTTTTCAAATCGGTCAAACCCGTTATGATTCTGCGGGCAGAAGTTTTACATTACGGATTTCGCGCTACAGACATGAATCGGATACACCGCAACGCATTGAATGCGGTTTGCGGTTCGATGGCGTTATGGGGGTTAAGAGCAAAGCAGTGGAAACAACCAAATCTGATGCTTTCGCTGTGATTTTAGGTTTAGCTTTTGTCGCGCAAGACGACCCAGCTGGACATTTTGAACTCAATCTCGCCGGCGGCGGTATGATATGGATTGATGTAGAAGCGATAGACCTAACCTTGGCGGATCGGGGTAAATCGCGCCCAACCAAGCATATTCCGGCTCATGACGGATAACTTAGACCACTATATATCTGAATTGAATATTGATGAGGACAGCTTACCTGTCACATCGATTGAAATGCAGCACGAACGCCGCGTCGCTATTTTTGACCTCTTGGAAGAAAATCTATTCCGTCCACTAGATAGCGAACGAGGTCCATATACGCTAAAAGTTAGCTTGCAGGATGGGCGCCGTTTATTGCTTGATGTTGAAAGAACCAATGGGTCGCCACGCGGCACATTTACTATCACATTGGTTCCATTTCGGAGGGTTATTAAAGATTATTTTATGATCTGCGAAAGTTACCACAACGCCATCCGTACATCGACATCTGCTCAGATTGAAGCCATCGATATGGGACGTCGCGGATTACATAATGAAGGTTCCCGTATGCTGACCGATGCGCTGCGCAATCACGTTGAAATCGATTTCAATACATCGCGCCGCTTATTCACGTTGATTTGCGCCCTTCATCGGCGGACTGTGCAATGAAGGTCCTCTTTATTTGCCAGCTAAATTCAGTTCGTTCACCAATGGCGGAAGGATTGCTCCGTAAACGCTTGGGTTGCTCGGTTGATGTAAAGAGCTGTGGTCTGACTCCTGAAGGACCAAATGACTTTATGATTTCGATTATGAACGAAGTCGGGATTGATATGTCCAATCATGAACCCTTGGCGTTAGAGGATATACAGACCGAAAAATTTGATCGTATAATCGCATTTACTCAAAGCGCAAAAGCTGGCGCTGAGGCGGTATTGGCTGATAATATCGAATTATGGGCTGTACCTAACCCCGGAGAAGGGTCATTGGATGTACGGGCTTTGCTCAACAATTACCGTGCAATACGCGCCAATATTGATGCGCGCTTGAAGCGAGAATTCAGTTAAACCCGCATAAACCTCTTTTAAACTCTATGAATCTGCCTATATACCGCGAAGATACGACGCCATTTAAAAGGATTAAGCTTGGCTAAAGAAGAACTATTGGAATTTGAAGGCGAAGTTGTTGAACTTCTCCCAAATGCAACATTCCGCGTTAAACTCGTCAATGATCACGAGATCATTGCTCACACGGCTGGCCGTATGCGAAAAAACCGTATTCGCGTTCTCGCCGGAGATCATGTCACCGTTGAGATGACGCCTTATGATTTGACCAAAGGTCGGATCACTTATCGATTTAAGTAATAGTTTCCGGGATGAAGCCGTTCATCCTGGCGAGTGCCAGCCCTCGGCGCCGTGAGTTACTGGCGCAGATTGGATTTACGCCGTCGCGAATTATCCCTGCAGATATAAATGAAGACCCCATTCCTGGGGAGTTACCGCGTGGGCATGCGCTTCGACTAGCCTGCGAGAAGGCCCAAAAGGTATCATCGGAAGAGGCGGGTGAAATTATCCTAGCCTCTGATACGGTTGTCGGTGTCGGCCGGCGTATTTTACCTAAAACTGAAAACCTAACGTCTGCCGAGCAGTGCTTGCGATTATTGTCGGGTCAAAGCCATCGGGTGTTCACTGGCGTCGTCGTTATTGATGAGTCAGGCAAGTTACGGTCACGGGTTTCCGAAACACGATTGAAAATGAAACGTTTGAGTGAGGCCGAAATTTCTGAATATCTAGACAGCGGCGAATGGGATGGAAAAGCCGGAGGGTATGGTATTCAGGGGAAGGCAGGGGCGTTCATCCATCACATTTCCGGGTCTTACACTGGGGTTGTGGGGCTACCCGTTTATGAAACACGAAACCTTCTTTTGGCTGCTTGCACATGAAACGCCGCGCCGTCATTGAAAACGCCGTCGGGGAATCACGGGCCGCCATTTATGAGGGCCGCCGCCTTGTCGAATTATATGTCGATCGGCCATGGCAAGATTCGCCTCGAGCGGGTGATATTTATGTGGGCCGTGTGACGTCCGTCGATCCATCTGTAGCAGGGGTATGGGTTGATATTGGGAGAGGGGCGGCACCTGGACTTCTTCCGTTCGCGGCGCAACGGGACATGCCAAAATTAACCGAAGGGCAGGGTATTGAGGTCAGTATATTACGATCTCAAATTGGCGCTAAAGGGCCGACATTACGTTATCGCCGCGAGTCAGATGCGAAACCTGTCCTCATTGAGAAATTTGACCTAAAGGCCCGCTTGCTTTCCCGCTTTCCAAGTCTTTCATTTGATGAGGCGAGTGTAAATGCGGTCGATTCAGCGTGTGAGATAAGTCTGGCTCTTCCGGGAGGCGGTTCTATTACTATGGAGCAGACACAAGCATTGCTTGCGATCGACGTGGATAAGGGCGCAGCGGTTTCAGCAGCGGCCGCCGCAAATGAAGCCGCCAAACTTATCGCTACTCAGCTTCGCTTACGCGGGCTGGGCGGTCTTGTTGTGATTGATTTTCCAAACCTACGACAGCCTAAGCAACGTAAGATCCTGGAGAGGGTATTTGAGGCTGCCTGTGAAGTGGACCCAAATGTCACCAAGTTTAATAGTTTGTCGCGTTTTGGCGTTATTGAAATGACGCGAGCGAAACCTGACCAATCCTTAGACGACGTTTTAAATACGCGGCTAGGGGAACCAAAAATTGAAACGCAGGCGCTTAGAGCCCTAAGACGATTGACCCGCGAAGCTACGGTCTCTCCTGGCGCTCGATTAAATTTGTCTGTGACGCCAGAAATCGAAACTTGGCTAAATGATGCACCGTTTGATTGGCGTGCCGAAGTCACTGATCGTATTGGAGCGCGGTTTGATGTTATGCAAGGCGTTACTGTTGATGTGAGCGCAGACCGATGAGCAACTGTGCTTATTGCAAAAGAAAGCCTTTCATAGAGAGTTTTAAGCCGTTTTGTTCAAAGCGCTGTGCGGATTTAGATTTAGGGCAGTGGTTGACGGGCGGTTACGCTATTCCGACGGAAGAGTCGGGTGCTGACCCGCATGCAGATATACCAGATGCGGATCCATATCGCCGCGCGAATGATTAGTGAAAACTGTCAAATACGACTTTTGCGTCTATGAAATAATCATCTATACCTAAATCAGATTCAGCCTCATCCATGCTGCTACGTGTGACATAGGAAAACGCTGAAACTTTGATGACGTCTTTTTGATAATCTGCAACCAATTTCCGCGTGACCATGTCCACAGGCACGCAGACATTATTGACTAAGTCCCGCATGTCTCCGCGCAAGGGACCATCTATAAACCAGCCCGAGCGTTCTCCCACGACCAGTTTACGTCTCGGGCGCGGGATCTCTCCATTTCTTGCGGTATATACTTGGTGTAAAGCGCGGATGTTTGTATTTGGATTCTTACACCAATAGGAAAGCGTAATCTCTGCCGTCGGAAGTAAATCCCGTATAGCGTAGAGTGTTTCTGGGAGCCAGCTGACCCAGTTTATTCTATCTTCGAGACCATATGCTTTTGCCAAAGCAACCAGCATGTCTTCAAAACCTGCGTCTTTCATATCCACAAGGAGGCGGGCTTTGTTCTTATGCGCTGC
>CAZKHC010000043.1:10701-14444 GCA_964552135.1 uncultured Algimonas sp.
GAAAACCCTCGGAATCGATGTGAAATGAGCTGTGAAATATCGACCATATGCGCAGCTTTAAGCGCTATCGACTAAAGGTCAAATCTGACTAACATATCACCAAAAACTATAGCGATAGGGGTCTCATCTGCGATTAAATATTTATGTATGCAATTGATAAGAATTAAGGCTAATATTTATCTTTCTAACAGGTCCATGAAGTCGGCAGTATCGGTTTGATTAATGTCAAAAGCAGTTGAAATCGTCGAAGTTGGTCCGAGAGATGGTCTACAAAATGAGAAAGTCATTGTCTCCACAGAAGATAAAGTTTCCTTTATTCAGCACGCGATTGATGCGGGTGCTAAGCGCATCGAGATTGCTAGTTTCGTTCATCCCAAACTTGTTCCCCAAATGGCGGATGCAGAAGATGTCGTTAAGCTTTTGGGCTCGGTTGAGGGTGTCACGCGGATTGGATTGACTCTGAATAAACGCGGCGCTTTTCGGGCGTTGGATTGCGGTATCGATGAACTTGGGGCCGTTTGTGTTGCTTCAGACAGTTTCGGACTTAAAAATCAAAATGCGGATAGCGATCGAACCGTGGTTACGGCCAATGAGATAGTAAAATTAGCATTCGCGGAAGGTCGTTCTGCTCAAGTTACAATCTCAACGGCGTTCGGGTGTCCTTTTGAAGGCGAGGTCCCAGAAGGGCGGGTTTTGGCGATTGTACAAGAGTTATTAGAGTCAGAGCCGAGAGAAATTGCGTTAGCTGACACTATTGGCGTGGGAGTTCCACAACAGGTGTCTAAACTCGTCGCAAAGGTCGTCGACATGAGCGGTTCCATTCCCGTTCGCGTTCATTTTCATAATACGCGCAACACAGCTATTGCCAATGTATGGGCGGCGATTGAGGCTGGCGCGAGTGTAATCGATGCTTCGATTGGCGGGATTGGCGGTTGTCCGTTCGCGCCTAATGCAACTGGGAATGTGGCGACGGAAGATGTTGTCTATATGCTTAATCGGTCAGGCATAGATCATGGTTTATCTTTTGATGGAATCGTTAAAACAGCAAAGTGGCTCGAACCCGTATTGGGCAAAACCGTACCCTCGATGCTTGCGTCTGCGGGAGGGTTTCCTTTGGGTAAGCTCGCCTCCTAAGGATGGGCGTTCGAGATGATGGTCGCTCAAATTTTATTGATGCGCGCGAATTCGATTTTCTAAACCTTACTTTACTATCGTAAAGTTTTATAAAATCATATGAACTCCCCTAGAAGAGCAAGCAACCTGAACAACGAATTTGTCAGCAGATATTCTTAAATAAGGAAAACACGTGATCAACACATTCAAACAAGGACTTTTGAAGGACAAGGTTGCACTGATTTCAGGGGGAACGAGCGGTATTAATCTTGGCATTGCGAACCAGAATGCTTGCTTGCCGTTCGCCAAGGGGCGAAAGCTTATCATAATTTTCAGCGCCAAATGATGCCTGTCCATGTCGAATAAGATAGATTGTAGCCATGATGTTTCATGACGATTAGATTCACTTTTGGCAATGCCCCGACCAAGCTTTTATCCTGACGTTCGGCCTTAAATGATTGCTCACAGAAAATAAGAATGACATATAGTTACGATGACTGATTTTCCGCTTCCAAATGCTTCAACTGATTTATCTGGACAAGTTGCACTTGTAACGGGCGCGACGTCGGGATTGGGTTGGCGATTTGCTCGGGTGCTTGCATCTCAAGGTGCTAAGGTGGCGATTTCTGGCCGTCGCGTGGAACGGCTGCAGGCCTTAAAGGTGATTATAGAAAAAGACGGGGGCACGGCCTTTGTCGCTCCCGTTGATATGAAGGATGCGGGCGCAATTCTCAATATGGTCGACGGTATAGAAGCGGCGTTAGGGCCAGTTACTATCCTTATAAACAACGCGGGAATACCGGATGCGCAGCTAGCTACACGCATGTCGATTGATTTAATCGATAGTGTGATTTCCGTAAATTTGCGCGGTCCGTTTATTCTCTCTGCTGAGGTGGCTAAACGCCTAATCAAACAAAAAACACCCGGCAGAATTATCAATATCGCGTCTATCGCGGCCTTTAACTATGATGGGAATGGAGCCGCGCTTTACGCTGTAACCAAGGCAGGTATCGCACGAATGGCCGAAGCTCTCGCAGTGGAATGGGCGCGGTTCAATATCAATGTAAACGCCATTGCGCCGGGCATGTTTATCTCTGAAATGACGGATGGCATGTTCGAGCGAATAGGCGGTGACCCAGCGGCCAGCACGCCTCGCAAACGCATATGTGACCCTGCGCAGCTTGATAGTACTCTACTTTATCTCTGTTCACCTGCATCGGAGGCAGTGACCGGTACCGTAATTAAGGTCGATGATGGGCAAACTGCGAGGTAAACTTAATCAGTTTAGCCGCGGTTCAAAAAACCGAATAAGAACCCACCAATCTTTCGCATTTGAATCTCTTCGGATCCTTCGGTGATGCGGTAGCGTCTATGGTGGCGGTAAATGTGCTCAAAGGGCTTGTGCCTCGAATAGCCTATGCCGCCATGAACTTGCATAGCTTGATCGGCGGCTTTGCAGACGAGGCGATTGGCACGGTAATTACACATGGAAACTTTATCGGATAATTTTTTGGCGACTTCCGTCTTCGGCATTTCGTCCATCTGCGCGGCCGTTTTATATATTAACAAGCGCAGCATTTCGGCTTCCGTCGCGAGTTCAACCAATGGGAATTGTATACCTTGATTGACAGCCAGAGCTTTACCAAAAGGCTTGCGCTCGCGAGCATATCGCACGGATTCATCTATACAATATTGGGCCGCTCCAAGAGATGATGCCGCCTGACGAATGCGGTTTTCATGGACGAAATGCATGGCCGCCGCGAGGCCGTTATCAAAGTCGCCTAAGACATCAGTTTCTGGCACCCAGACATCTTTAAAGGTGCAGCTCGGATGATCTGTAGGCATGTTAAATGTCCACCAATATTGGCCAATTTCAAAACCGGGTGCATTTGTTGGCACAATGAAGCAGGTTAGGCCTTTTGCGTTCCCGTCTTTGCCTGATGTACGGGCAAATGTCATAATGTGGGTTGCGACATGAAGGCCCGTCGACCACATTTTTTCACCGTTGATTTTCCAACCCTTTACCCCATTGCGTGTTTCAGGAACCGCAGATGTTTTCATATGGGTTGCGTCAGAACCGTGGGCGGCTTCTGTAAGGCCAAAGGCCCACATCATCTCGCCCTCGCACATGGGTTTTATGTAGTCTTTCTTTTGTGCTGGAGTGCCAAAGTCTCTGAGCATAAGCGGCTGCACGAGATTGCCGACAATAGAATGTTCATTCTGCAAGTCATTGTGAAGACCAAGACCCTTATGCGCGAAATGTTCCCGGATGCGGGCCATGGCTAGGTTGGAGCCGTTTTTTCCGCCAAATTCTTCGGGGAGTTGAAATCGATAATGACCTGCATCATCTGCCAGTTTTTTGGCTTTACCAAGGAGATCTTCCCAATCTTCACGGGGGAGCCCGTGGTTATCCCAATCCGTTCGCGCATGCTCACGGCGATGATCGAAAAAGCGGATGTTATCATCTGCCTGCTCAAGCGGTTTGATTTTATCTTCGATAAATTCATCGAGCTCGGTCAAATAATCTTCAATGTCCTGTGGGATTTCAAAAATCATGTTTCACTCCAGTTCTCTAACGCGACATGGAGCCCCGCATATTTGGGTTGATCGATTGAAAGCTGTTCTAGTGT
>CAZKHC010000044.1:0-4488 GCA_964552135.1 uncultured Algimonas sp.
AAGACGACAAAGATGACGCTGCAGAAATTTTCGGGATTGGAGGCGCGCCGAGCCCGGCAGAGTAAGCCCTCAGTGAAATAGTAAGTAAAATAAGATTAATCAGGAGAGAGAGATGACATTGAAATCGGTTTTGGGGGCCAGCTTCGCGGTTATCGCCCTATCACTTGCGAGTTGCAATAATGCTTCGGTGCCGGATGCGCCGCCCATCTTAGGAAGCTTTGGTATCGCGACGGATAATATGAATACATCCGTCAATCCCGGCGATAATTTTTATGAATATGTCAATGGAGGCTGGCTCGACTCTTTTGAAATTCCGTCAGATCGTTCTCGATATGGCGCCTTTACGATTTTGCGCGATAAATCAGAAGCTCGAGTTCGAGGTATCATCGAAGCCGCGGCGGCTTCCGATAACCCAAGCTCAGATGAAAAACGTATCGGTGATTTTTACAATGCCTATTTAAATACAGACCGTATTGAGGAAATGGGCCTAACGCCAATCCAGAACGACTTGGACCGGATCAGAGCGGCAAAATCTCATGCAGATATTCTCAAGCTTATGACGGATGCAAAAATGGGATTGTCCTCTCCCGTTGCGCCATTCGTATATATCGATTTCAAACAGAACGACCAATATATCGTTTATTTGACTCAGTCCGGCTTGTCCTTGCCAAATCGGGACTACTATTTCGATGAAAGTGAAAAAGGACAGAATATTCTGGCCGGTTATGAAAAACTGGCCGCGACGATGTTATCAGAAGCGGGCGTCAATAAGCCAAAAGCTCGCGCTAAATCTATTCTCGCGTTTGAAACACGTTTGGCGGAAGGACATTGGTCGCGTGTGCAACAACGCCAACGCGAATTACTGTACAATAAAATGAGCCTTGAAGAGTTAACCGAAATGGCGCCCGGCGTAGATTGGGACATGATGCTCGAAGAGGTTGGTCTCGGCGGACAAACCACGCTCGTCCTCCGCGAGAAGTCGGCGATTGAAAAGGCGGCAAAAGTCTTTGCTGATACGCCTGTCGATGTTCTCAAAGATTATTTGACTGTCAGTTTAATGAGCGGTCATGCGGCGCTTTTGCCCGCTAGAATCGATAATGCGCAATTTGAATTTTTTGGGAAAACACTGCGCGAACAGGATGAACAGCGTCCGCGGTGGAAACGCGGTGTGGGCGCAGTCAATGGCACCTTAGGCGAAGTCGTCGGCAAGGTTTACGTTGCAGAGCATTTTCCGCCAGACTCCAAGGCACAGATGGATGTTCTGATTGAAAACCTGCGCTCAGCTTTCAAGGACGGTATCGACGGTCTTGAATGGATGGCGGATGAAACCAAAGAACAAGCCCAATATAAACTGCGAAAATTCAATCCGAAAATTGGGTATCCGGATAAATGGGAAACCTATGAGGGACTGCAAGTTGCTCGGGATGATCTGGTCGGAACTGTTCAGTCAGCACGGGCTTGGGAATGGGAAGACTCGATTGGGCAATTAGGACAGCCCATCGATCGCGATGAGTGGGGTATGACGCCTCAAACCGTGAATGCCTATTACAACTCGGCCCTTAATGAGATCGTTTTCCCTGCAGCGATTTTGGATGCGCCTTTCTTTGACCCCAACGCTGACCCAGCTGTAAATTACGGCGGCATTGGCGCTGTCATTGGCCATGAGATGGGACATGGTTTTGATGACCAAGGCCGGAAATCTGATGGTGATGGTGTGCAGCGCGATTGGTGGACCGAGGAAGATGCGGAGGCCTACAAGGAACGTGCTGCCGCACTGGCTGCGCAATATAGTGAATTTGAGCCGCTCCCGGGCGAGAATTTAAATGGGAACTTGGGTCTTGGTGAAAACATTGGTGACTTAACCGGCGTGACGATGGCCTATGAAGCTTACAAGCGCTCTCTTAATGGAAAAGAAGCTCCTGTGATTGATGGCTTTACAGGTGATCAGCGCTTTTTCATGGCATGGGCACAAGTCTGGGCTATTAAGTGGAAAGACGCGGCGCTCTCTGCGCAAATCAAAAATGGACCCCATAGTCCGGGCGAGTTTAGAGCCAATGGAATCGTAAGGAATTTCGGCCCTTGGTATGACGCTTTTGATATTACGTCAGATGATGCGATGTATATCCCGCCAGAAAAGCGTGTCAAAATTTGGTAAGTCAAAGATGGGCGGCCTTTGCGGGTCGCCTATTTTTTTGAGGAAGTGATATGTTGGAGTTAAAAAACATTTCGCAAAACTATGGCCGCAAAGCAGTGCTGGTGGATTTGAACCATAATTTTTCGACGGGTGTCACGGTAATTACGGGACCTAGCGGAGCCGGGAAAACCACTCTTTTGCGAATATGCGCTACAGTCGAAAAGCCGAAATCGGGGGAGGTTCTTTGGAATAAAGTCTCCGTCAAAAAAAATCTTAGGTCCTTTCGTTCGGGACTAGGATATGCGCCGCAACGCATCGATTTTCCTGAAGACATTTCCGCTTTGGACTTTTTACTGCATATGGGTGCGCTAAAAAATCTCCACCGCGCAGAAACCAAGAAGCAAGCCTTATCGATATTAGGTCGCTTAGGTTTGGGGCGGGATGTGGATAGCCGTATTTCGACATTTAGCGGTGGAATGCGGCGACGCTTGGGTTTGGCTCAAGCTTGTCTTGGAGCACCTGACATATTGATTTTTGATGAACCCACGGCTGAACTCGATGAGGTCACCGCTGGGCATATTCATAATTTGATATTTGAATTGGCCAATAGCGCGACGATATTAATGACAACCCATTTGACCGATGGCCTATCCGGGCGAGATTTTTCTGAACTTCATATTTCGGCCCTATCGTGACCCTGTTTTTTGAGCAGGTGGCCGGTCATGCCCGCGTTCAACTTTCACGGCATTTGCGCTCACCGGCAATTTGGTGGCTTGCGCTTGCTGCGCCGATTGGTGCGCGTTTTCTTGTCCCAGAAGGCGAGGTCTCATACTCCATTCTTTCCGTGAACAAGGCGACACTGGCTTTAGATAGCGGTGTGATGGGTTTGCAACTCGGTGTTATCATGGCGATAATTTTATCGCCTCTAGCTTATATTTTTCTTCGAGCTGGACCGACTCGAAAAACACCTTGGCAGACGGAAGCCGTCGCTCCGGCGCGGCGAACAGCCTTGAGCATGGGGCATTGGATTGCCGATACGCTTGCGCTTTGGGTTTTGATGCTCGCCCTTGGCGCGGCGGGGGTCATGTTGGCCTATTTTCGCTTGCCGGTATCTGAGGTAAATCCACTTAAGATTTTTTTGACCTTGTCTCTAATTGCTGCGCCAGCCTTAGCGGTCGTTGCAGCTCTAAGGACGATATTTTCTATGCGCCCTCTCTTGCGGAAAGCGGGAGGAGATGTTCTTTTTGTAATAGCCTGGTTGGTTTTTATTTCTTTATCTGCCGTATTCTTCGCGGTGGAAGGAAAAAGCGGTTCACCTTTTTATGATGTGTTTGGGTTTGCCGCGCCGCTCGCTGGATCAACGGATATCATTATCAATGAGCTCTACATTCTCGGACCGCCAGCGGAAGGTAAGACTATCAAGATCGACGCCATGACAGGGGTGACGGATAGTGTCTTTCTTTTATCACGCGTGTTTTGGGTCTTTATCGCTGGCTGTTTGGTCTGTCTTTCAGGGCTATTTTACAAGCCAACTCGCTTAGTAGGAAAGAAAGCCAACTTTCGACCCGCTCAAGGTCCTGCGCAATTTACGGTCAAAAAGATTGAACCAGTCCTGTTTAAATCGCGCCTGATTTTCGCGCAATTGCAATCGGAATGGCGGCAACTTTCACGTCCATTTTGGTTTTCTGCTCTTTTAGTGATCGCCGCATTGATGGGCAGTGTTTTGCCGTTTCGCGGCATGGCTGGCCCAGCGATAGCCATATTGCTTATTTTCCTGCTCACCCAACATGGAGCCCGATGGCGTAGTTCGGAGATGTCACGTCTTACGGATTTAGCGCCTGTTTCGCCGGCGCTGCAATATTCAACCCGGCTATTTGCGAGTATCCTATTGGCGCTGGCTCCATGTCTTCCGGCGCTAGGCCGCATGTTCATAAGTGGCGACATGGCGCAAGTCGTTGATGTTTGCGCCATTGGAGTAGGATTGCCGATTATAGCTATCACTTTAGGTCATGCGACAAGAGGAGCCGTCGCTGGGCGGCTCCTGCTTCTTATCTTATGGTATATTTATCTGAATATTGGATAGGCGCGCGTAAGGTCTATAAAATCTTCTTCATCAATCCAATCATCTTATGGGATTTATCCGTATAAGGCGGGAAGAGCTTTTTGCCTTGGCTTAATTTGCTTTGAATGAATACGCCTTTCATATGTGAGAAGCTCTTAAAGCCATGCTCGCCGTGATAGGCACCCATGCCGGACGGTCCAACCCCGCCAAAGGGAATATCTTCTTGGACGACATGCCACGCCGTTTCATTGACAGAGACGCCGCCTGAAATGGACTCACGCAGAACCTTATC
>CAZKHC010000044.1:4588-14333 GCA_964552135.1 uncultured Algimonas sp.
ACGCCGTTTCATTGACAGAGACGCCGCCTGAAATGGACTCACGCAGAACCTTATCGCGTTTCGTTTTATTTTCGCCAAACCAATAAAGTGCAAGCGGACGTTCGCCTTTCTGAACGGTTCCGAGGGCGTCGTCTAATGTTTCTGAGGCCACGATAGGCAAGAGCGGTCCGAAGATTTCTTCCTGCATGATTTTCATATCTGGTGTTGTGTCTGTAACAACGGTCAATGGAACCCGGCGTTCTTTGGCTAGCTGTTGTTTATCATCATCGCCCGCGGTTCGGATTTTTGCGCCTTTATTCTCCGCATCCTCAAGCAGATCTTGCAAGCGTGCATAATGACTATCGGCGATGATAGTCGTGTAATCGGGATTGCCCGCGACAGTCGGGTAGAATGTTTCCGCTTGTTTGATCAGCGCTTCTGAGAAGGCATTAATTTTCGCTTTTGGCATTAAGACATAATCGGGTGCAACACAGGTCTGGCCAGCATTGAGCAATTTACCATTGGTAATGCGCGGAACCGTTAATTTCATATTGGCGCTATCATCAATGATGACGGGAGATTTTCCGCCGAGTTCCAATGTGACGGGTACCAAATTTGCGCCTGCGGCTTTTCCAACAATCCGTCCGACATTTGTTGAGCCTGTGAAGACGAGATGATCGAAGGTTAGACCAGAGAAAACCGAGGCGACATCAACGCCGCCTGTGGCGACGAAAACCTCTTCATCCGAGAAACCTTTGGCGAGGACCTCTTTGAGAAGTTGACTCAAGCGCGGTGTATATTCGCTCGGCTTTATCATCGCGCGATTACCTGCACCGATCACGCCGATGAGAGGCATGATGGCAAGTTGGAGCGGGTAATTCCACGGGCTGATGATGCCTATAACGCCGAGCGGCTGCGGAATGATAATATTTTTGGCAGGTTTATACTGCATCGCCGTTGGGGCTTTACGCGTCTTCATCCATTTTGGAGTATGTTTCAGCGCGTGTGAAATCCCTCCTTGAATAACCAAAAATTCACTGATGAGGGTGTCTTCCACGGCGCGGTGACCAAAGTCATCACTAATCGCTTTTACGAATTCGGCTTCGTGCCCTAAAATAAGGTCCCGAAGGGTTTCGAGTTTGGCTTTCCGTGAGGCCCAGCTTGGGTTTGTATCTTTGTTAAAAGCTGCTCTCTGTGCGGCGAGAACGATCTCTAATTCGCTTGGTTTTGTTGTCCCGGCGCCATTCGGTTTATCTGGATTAATGCGTACCATGTGTCTTCCCCATCAATATTTTTTCCCTTGCATACACGAGAAAAGGCGCGACTAGAAGCCCGCGCATTGAATTGTAACTATGCTGTTGTGAAAGCGTTCTGAGAAACGCTGAGATAACCTTATTTTCTGCGGCTACCTGCAATTGCAGCGAACATATGTTTAATCCGTCCAGAGGTGCCGTCTTCGCAGGCGGCAATTTGGGAATAGCGACGGCGGAGTTTCCCCGGCGCGTCTTTTAGTGGTCCCACGCCCCAACGTTCGGCGGCCGCATAAATGCGGGATAATCGCCCAGCAGCGCCAGAGAGTGGCACTAGGCCGGACACAACGCGCGTCGATGCACTGGCATAATGACGTTTATATCCGTCTAAGCCGTCGCCCATATCTATGCGTTTATAACCTGTTTCCGGCGTGGCATCGATGAGGGCTTCGAGAAGCTGAATACCGGGTCCAAATTCAGAGAGTTCGTCGTCATAGGCCACCATCCAGCTATGGAAAACGTCGCCATCGGACAGACCAAGATCTATCGCGGCAAGGCGTTCACCAAAATATAAGGCGTGCATATCGCAGCGTAGCTCAGCCTTTTGGCCGTGTTCCCATAGCGTTCGGATTAATCCCTGTGTCCAATCTGCGGAAAGGACATCATATTTTCCCGTTTGCGCAAATTTCTCGCGTTTCCATTTTACGAGGGTTGCGTAAACATCAATATCGCGCGAAAAAAGCTCAATGCGTTTCTCACCTAATGCATCTTCGGCTTTACGCGTGCGCCGCCGATTGGACTTCAGGTGGCGGCGGTAAGAGCTATCTCTCTCGGCTCGCCAAGCTTCGGGGGTAGTTTCTATATCAATCGCCGACGTCTCAGACTCAGAGAGAATTTGCGGCATCCGCAATCGCAGCGGGTCGACCGCGCAGCTGTAATGATAGGCCCCAATATCTGTGGTTCCGAGCAAGTTATCATAGGTAATGTCGTCTCGATTGGTGATAATCGCGTGATAATCACTCATCGGCGCGCCGACTGGCCGCGTGAAACGGCGACCCTGTACGGGAAGAAAGGCAATAGGCGTTCCGTCGCTTTCATATTGACACATCACGCGCACGTCTGGGCGTAATTTTGCTAGAAGCCGCGTATATTCCGGATGGAAATAAGGAGACCGCAAGGCGCTATTATTGGCGCGCATTTGAGCCCAAGCCGCCCAATCAGACTCGCTGATTTGGGACACCTTGAGTGCCGAAGTTTGCCGTAAATTATGTTTTTTCGTCTGTTTCACCCCACGGCCTATACAGCAGAGAGTCTAAGGACGAATTAAAGCGATTGACCTGAGTCGTTTTTTTCCGTGAAGATAACATATGTCCGGGCCTTCGCATTCGCACCATAATCATGACCATGCTCATGATGAACACACGCACCATAAAGAGTGTCATGCCGGACATAATCATACTCCAGTCGTCAATGAGAAGAACCGTCGAAGCGTCGGCCTCGCTGCTGCGTTGACAGGTCTTTTCATGATCGCCGAGGTTGTTGGCGGCCTAATTTCAGGATCGCTCGCGCTTTTGGCAGATGCGGGACATATGATGACGGATTTTGCGGCTCTGGCCATGGCGTGGGGGGCTTTTAGCCTCGCCAGACGCCCCGCGAATTGGCGGCATAGCTATGGATATGACCGTGTGTCTATTTTGGTCGCCTTTGTGAATGGTCTGACCTTGTTCGCTGTTGCCATTTGGATTGTTTGGGAGGCTATTCATAGGCTGATTGAGCCAAGCGAGGTTCTGGCCGGAACGATGCTATGGATCGCAATAGCGGGGTTAATCGTAAATTTGATTGTATTCAAAATATTAATGGGCGCAGACCAGCATAATTTGAATATTCGCGGCGCTGTTCTTCATGTTCTTGGCGACTTACTGGGGTCCGTCGCCGCCATTACAGCCGCTATCATTATTATCGCAACTGGCTGGACCCTTGCCGACCCGCTCCTATCTGTGCTTGTAGCGGCATTGATACTCCGGTCAGCGTGGAGTCTCATCCGAGATTCCGCACATGTTCTTTTGCAGGGAGCACCTCATGGTTTGGATAAGCGGGAGATTGAGGCGGATCTTTTGGAAGTAATTCCAGAGCTGCGGCGCTTGGAACATATTCACGCGTGGTCCGTCACGCCAGAGCGGCCTATTTTGACGCTTAACGCCTTTATCGCACCTGAAGCGAAGATTGAGCCAATTGCGGCCCGCATAAAGGCGCGGTTAACTGAAAAATTTCAAATTGAACACGCCACGATTGATGTGATGCGCGACCATTAGTTGAGATCAAATCCTTCGCGAAAGCGACGTAAAAAATCTTTTTGATTGATATCTGGCGCGTCGTCCGCGCTTGCAACTTGTACCAACATATCTGCGAGTTCTTGCGCATCGTCTCGGCCGATAGACTCGCGCAAGACCTTCGTCATCGGCGTAATCGCCGACTCGGGCAAAACAATATCATGGGTTAGGCTATCCATTTGCCGGATTATGCCATCCGCATCATCCGCTGACAGCTGCATATTCGCGACAAGTTGAGCCTCCATGACCGAGCGTTCCGTTTCGCCGATACGGCGGCTTTCGCCTGCACGCGCAATCATAACCATCAACACGGCTGCCGCCTCGATAGGCGTTTCCACTAGGTCAAATCCGTTCTTATTATGCGCTTTGCGAAAACGTCTTTGCCGAGGCATGTTTTTGGCCTGAATAACCGCGCCCCGGGCCATATTGGCCGCGTCACCTATATTTTTCCGGTTAGCTGAAATACGCAGGGCCCACCAAAAGGCCGTGCCCAAAATGCCTAAAATTATTGCGAGTATATGCATAGCGCAGCCTTAACCCGTAAATCTTACGAAAGTCTAGTTATTGGCAAGCTGATGTTGGGCCCATATCTAAATGAAAATGATCAGCATGGGCGGCGTTATAATCCGGGGAAAGCGTCACGCGAAAAATATCACACGCCGCTGAGCGGGCTTCACGAAGAAAGTTTCGTTTTTTGCGCGTCCCATCCCAATCACTTAGAATTTTTATTAGCGTGCCGTCTTGCAGCTCAAATGCGGCGACATCCCAGGCATTTGCGAAGGCATGTTCAGACCACTCTCCTGAGCTATTCCCCCGCTGCCGCCGGCAAGAATATGTACCGTAGTGATGGATTTTTGCGAGCGGTTGACCGAAGTGCTTTTGGGCCAAAACGTTGACTTCGCGTTGCCAGAGATAGACACCAACCGATAAGGGGCATTGCATATGGCTTTCGCCGGGAGCGAAGGTCACGCTCTCTGTTCCGTAAACAATCCGGGCGACATTCCAGCCACAGACATTTTTCCCACGACCCGAAGTGGGTCTTTTGGGGTCGGCGACAATGGTTTTAAACCCTTCCGCATCTCGGGCTAAATCCATGCAAATTTGAGAGGATTTCAAATTTAACCCCATCAATTGGGACTTTGTTGCAAATCCTAAGGGGCGAGCCGTATCCAAAGGTTTCCAGAATAAATGTTGGGGCGCGACAAAGCGGTCAATTGCCCAAATCGCGCTCCCGATAAGTCCCGCAACAAAAACCGTCACAATTGAACCCCAAACCCAATCGCGTTTAGATCTTTTCCGGCGGAATCTCATAATGTCTTTTAATCAGAGCTAGGCCTATTCTACCAGACAAATGACCTGCGCTAAGCGGCGGTCACGCCTTAACCGATCAGCGCCAACACCATATGTTTCAAGAGAGAGGGGCTCTGTGCCATCTCCAGGGTTCGTAATAATGCCTCGTAAATAGCGGGGGGCAACGGAATAAACGCGGCCGCGCCGAGGGGATTCTGCGCTAACTACGCCTATAATCTCTCCATCTTTATCCAGCACCGGCGCACCGGATAATCCGCCAAGGGAGCCCGTGAGATTCCGAGAACGCCCAAGTTCAGACCATGCTAAAATAGCTTCTTCATTCGTATATCTTCCACGAATTTTCATGCGATTGCGGCCAATCAGGCTGCCGACCACTTCGCCGGGCTTGCCTTGTGGGTAGCCGAAAAAATACCCGATTTCACCGATTTGTCTTTGGCTTTCCAAATCTGCCGGCAGTGGGCGGCGATCCCAATCGGATTTTAGGACTGCAAGGTCTGAATTTTGAACAATCATCGATTTTACTTTGACAGTGCGGCCTAGTCCAATTCGAATGCCAACGCGGTCGCAACCATCGACAACATGACGGGCGGTGAGCCAAAGCCCATCTTTATTTATCGCAAAGGCTGTTCCGGTTCCCGATTGAAGCGGGGCGACATCAACGAGAACAATTTCGTCCCGGGGTGAGTCTGATGGAAGCAGCGGCCCTAACTCAGGATTCTCTGGCGGCTCCGGTACAACAATGTCTTGCTCGACGCCGTAAGCCGTCCAAACGAAAACAACCAAGACCAGGCCATATATAATCCAGTCTGGGGAAGTTTTGCGCTTTTCGGCGCGATATCCGCTTTGATGTCCATTCGGCCGCCGGGACATGTTTATCCCGCGATAGCGAAGGCTAGGATAAGCGAACCCGCAAGTTTAAAGGAGGCTAGAACAATGGTAGGGCCCATTTCGTCGCGTTCGATGCGTTCTGGCATACCGCGAAAAATTATATAATCCGTCATGCGGAAGAGGAAGAGCTGTAGAATTAACGAAAAGGCTGTCCAGACTCCGACATCATACAAAGAATATTTATTGATCAAGCAGGCCGCGACGGGGAGCGCCATACTGATAATTAGGCTTCCAAAATGGACGGCGGCAGCCACATTGCCAGCTTGAACAAGCTCCAGCTCTTTATGGGGGGTCAATTTGACGTAAATCAGGATTGCGAGAACATAGATGGCCGCAACCATTAGAAGGTAAAATATCAATTGAGGAAATCCAGCCGCGAGGCTTTCAAAAGCAGGCTGCATAGAGGCATCCATAATCTAAAATTGTGCCCATGATATTCAGTCCCACTCCCGAATATCTCCGATGTGCTTAATTGTGGGTTTAGGCCTTAAGAGCAAGGTCTTTGTGCGGTAAATATGATTTAGCGTCAGCTTTGGCTCTCTTTTCGCAATGCCGAAGCGCGTTTCTTCTCGCTATCACTTTTAAGTTGCCCGCAGGCCGCTAATATATCCTGGCCGCGCGTCTTTCGGATCGGGCTGGCATAACCTGCTGCATTCACAAGATCAGCAAAATCCTTGATGGTCTCGGCGTCTGAACACACGTAATCTGTTCCGGGCCAAGGATTAAAGGGTATAAGATTCACTTTGGCGGGAATGCCTCGAAGGAGTTTTATGAGCTGTTTTGCGTGCCAAGGCTGATCATTGATGCCCTTTAGCATGACATATTCGAATGTGATTCGCCGCGAATTAGACAGGCCGGGATAATCGCGGCAGGCCTGCATCAGCTCTTTGAGCGGATATTTCTTATTAATCGGCATGATTTTTGTGCGCAGCTCATCATTGGCCGCATGCAGAGAAATCGCCAGCTGAGCAGATGTCCGTTCACCCATGGGTCCGATTTCTGGAACCACGCCTGAGGTTGAAACCGTAATCCGGCGGCGGCCAATGCCGAGGCCTTCGGGGTCGCAAATTGTATCCAACGCGTCGCCAACTTTTTCCGTATTATAAAGCGGCTCGCCCATGCCCATGAAAACGATATTGGTGAGTTTGCGGTTTTCCTGCGTGGTCGGCCATTCCCCCAAATCATCCCGCGCGATGATGACTTGCAGCACGATTTCGCGGGCGGTTAGATTTCGAACGAGTGGCTGTGTGCCTGTATGGCAGAAGGTGCAGTTCAGTGTGCAGCCGACTTGGGAACTGACGCACAGCGCGCCCGTTTTAGAAACATCCGGAATAAAGACGCTTTCGACCTCAACGCCCGGAGACATGCGGATGAGATATTTGCGCGTTCCGTCAACAGAAATCAGGCGTTCCACAATTTCAGGACGGTCAAGTGTGAAAACCTCTTCCATTTTGGCGCGAAGGGGCTTGGCGATATTTGTCATGTGATCAAATGACGTCACGCCGTAGTTGTAAATCCAGTGAAAGATCTGTTTGGTACGCATACGCACTTTCTTGGGTTCAATCCCGAAAGCTTCCAGTTCCGCGCTGATTTCTTTTCGGCCTAGTCCAACAAGCGCAATTTTCCCGTCGGGACGCTCGGGCGCTTTTGGAGCGCGGTCAATGAGGGTAGTGGATGACATGGCGCGCCCTCTATCATGTGCAAGCAAAAGCGCAAAGCCCGCATAAGCAGAGAATGACTTAGCGCGGCGAATCCGCTACGCGAAGTTTATGTCGACCAATACACCCGAATTTACGGTATCCGAACTGGCGCAATCTTTGAAGCGCACGGTTGAGCAAACCTATGGCCATGTGCGGGTAAGAGGCGAGCTTGGCCGCGTAACCGTTGCGAAATCTGGCCATTGTTATTTGGACGTCAAAGATGACAAGGCGGTGATTAATTCCATCATTTGGAAAGGCGTCATGTCGCGGCTTTCCATGTACCCTGAAGAAGGGATGGAGGTCATATGCGAGGGTAAGCTTTCGACCTATCCGGGGCGGTCCAATTATCAGCTGATTATTGACAAGATGGAGCTCGCGGGGGCTGGCGCTCTCATGGCGCTCTTTGAAAAGCGTAAGAAAATGCTCGCGGCAGAAGGACTCTTTGATGAGAGCCGCAAGGTTGAGCTGCCTTTTCTGCCCAAAACCATTGGCGTTGTGACTTCGCCGACGGGCTCCGTCATTCGCGATATTTTACACCGCATTACCGATCGCTTTCCAAGCCATGTTCTTGTCTGGCCTGTCCTCGTTCAGGGCGATAAGGCGGCGGAACAGATTGCGGAAGCCATTGACGGCTTTAATAATAAAGACGGTTTCCCGCGCCCCGATGTTTTGATTGTCGCGCGCGGCGGCGGGTCGATGGAAGACCTCTGGTGTTTTAATGAAGAAATTGTCGCGCGGGCGGCAGCCAACTCATCCATCCCGCTGATTTCTGCCGTAGGACATGAAACCGATTGGACACTCATTGATTTTATCGCGGATTACCGCGCGCCGACGCCGACAGGTGCCGCTGAAGTCGCCGTGCCCGTTCGTGCGGATTGGGTGGAAACGGTGGAGGACTATGGCCTGCGGCTATTGCGCGCGCTGCGGCGGACGACATCGGAACGCGGGACGGCATTACGGGCGGCGAAACTCCCAACAATCGATAGTGTTCTCGCGCCTGCGCGTCAGCGTTTGGATAGTTCGCGGGCGAGCCTCCCGCCGATTTCGCGCCTACTTGAGCCAAAGACGAATAAACTCACCCGCGCCGGACAAGCTCTGCAATCTGCGATGCGCTTTACGAAACAGCGCTCGCTGACAGATGTGAAGCGGCAGCGTGAAACGCTGGATCGCCACGTCCGTACGGCAGAAATGGCGCTTAAACGCCAGCTAGAGACACAATCTCGTCGTCTCGACCGAGCCGGAAAATTACTCGACGCCTATTCCTATCAAGGGGTGTTGGACAGGGGATATGCACTTGTGAGAGACGAGGCGGGAACTGTTATTCGGTCAAAATCGAAAACAAGTTCAGGGCAGGGCGTGAGCCTGACGTTCGCAGATGGCGAGGTTGGTGCGGTGATTGACGGCAAAGCTGCTCCGCGACCAAAGGCCAAACCGAAGCGCAAATCTGCAAGTCCAAATCCCGATAAAAAGCAGGCCGACCTGTTTTAATTTAACCCTTTTCCCCTTAAGTCAGACCTATGACAGGTTTTTTCAAAAATCAGGGCGAAGCCAAAATCCATTATGGAGCCTCTGACTTCACCATTATGGAAACCGGCAGCTATGTGCTCTGCGCCGTCACGGGCGACAAAATCCCGCTGGAGATGCTCCGCTATTGGAACGCCGACCGCCAAGAAGCCTATAAGGACGCCACGGCGAGCCTAGAAGGTTTCAAACGAGCAGGCGCGATTTGATGAGATGGCTTCTCGCCATATCAATTCTGGCATTGAGTGCCTGCGCAGCGGAAGCTGACGTTGAGGTTCAGGCTCCGGTTCAGGCTAATACGGTCAGCAACTCAACAGAGGTTCCTGTGCTGCAAGCACAGGTAAATTCTGTCGATAAAGTGTTAGAAAATGTTCGAAAAAATGCAGCGAAAGAAAGAGAAATTCAAAGGCTGCCAGCGGGGTTATCGACGTCAGAATATAGGGCATTGTTACAGAAAAAACAAAATCTAAAACTGCTGATTAGTTCAAGGTCTCGATATGACTCACTTTCTAAAGCTGAGCAGCAAGCTATCGCCAAACGCCGAGCGACCGCAATTGCAGAGTTAAAAACTTTGGAACATGAAATTTATCGTGATGCGCAGGGAAATTCAATCGACTGCCATGGCATCGCCAAACAAGGCGGGCTTGTGGTGTGTCAAACCGAGCCTAATGCCCGTGTCGAAGTTGGGCGGTCCGAAAATGACACCTACACCCAAACGGCAGATAAAAACGGCGTGCTTCTCGTGGGCTTTGATCGCGATGAACCG